>NZ_JBFUFQ010000198.1:0-10736 GCF_056403355.1 Rhizobacter sp. P2_H3
CTGGTCAACACCGAGGGCGAGGTGTTCGAGGCCAACCTCGGCGACGTGGAAGACGACCGGCTGCCGACGCTGGCCGGCCCGGACGGCAGTTCGGGCCAGGTGCTCGCGATGTACCGCCGGCTCGCACCGCTGTTCGCGCGGCACGAGTTGGAGATGGATGCGCTGTCGTTGAGCGGGCGCGGCTCGTGGCATGCGGAGTTCGACAGCGGCGCCGAGGTCGAACTGGGCCGCGGCACCGATGAGGAAATGCAGGCACGCGTCGAGCGCTTTCTCGGCACGCTGCCGCAGGTGATCGCGCGCTACCAGCGGCCGCTGGTCTATGCCGACCTGCGACACAACGAAGGCTATGCGGTGCGGCTCAAGGGCATCACCACGACGCTGGAGGCTGCGGCCCCCGGCAGACGGAAATGAGAGGGTGACACGAAACATGGCCAAGGAATACAAGGACCTGGTGGTCGGCCTCGACATCGGCACCGCGAAGGTGATGGCGGTGGTGGCCGAGGTGCTGCCTGACGGCGAGCTGCGCGTCGCCGGGCTCGGCATCGCCTCGGCCCACGGCCTGAAGCGCGGCGTGGTGGTCAACATCGATGCGACGGTGCAGAGCATCCAGCAGGCGCTGAAGGAGGCCGAGATGATGGCCGACTGCAAGATCACGCGCGTCTACACCGGCATCACCGGCAGCCACATCCGCGGCCAGAACTCCACCGGCATGGTGATCGTGCGCGACAAGGAGGTCACGCCGGTCGACGTGGCGCGCGTCGTCGAGACCGCGAAGGCGATCAACATCCCGAACGACCAGCGGCTGCTGCTGGTCGAGCCGCAGGAGTTCGTGATCGACGGCCACGAGGTCAAGGAGCCGATCGGCATGAGCGGCGGCCGGCTCGAGGTGAAGGTGCACATCGTGACCGGCGCGCAGAGCGCGGCCGAGAACATCGTCAAGTGCGTGCGGCGCTGCGGGCTGGAAGTGGACCAGCTGGTGCTGAACCCGAGCGCGTCCAGCCATGCGGTGCTGACCGAGGACGAGAAGGACCTGGGCGTGGCGCTGGTCGACATCGGCGCCGGCACCACCGATGTCGCGATCTTCACCGACGGCGCGATCCGCCACACCGCGGTGATCCCGATCGCCGGCGACCTGATCACCAGCGACATCGCGATGGCGCTGCGCACGCCGACCAAGGATGCGGAGGAGATCAAGGTCGAGTACGGCGTGGCCAAGCAGCTGCTGGCCGACCCGAGCGAGAACCTGGAGGTGCCGGGCCTCGGCGACCGCGCGCCGCGCATGCTGAGCCGCCAGGCGCTGGCTGGCGTGATCGAGCCGCGGGTGGAAGAGATCTTCTCGCTGGTGCACCAGGTGATCCGCGAGAGCGGCTACGAGGAGCTGCTGTCCAGCGGCATCGTGCTGACCGGCGGCGCGGCGGTGATGCCGGGCATGGTCGAGCTCGGCGAGGACATCTTCCTGAAGCCGGTGCGCAAGGGCATCCCGACCTACCACGGCTCGCTGCACGACATGGTGGCGAACCCCCGTTCGGCCACCGTGATGGGCCTGCTCGAGGAGGCGCGGCTCGGCCGTGCGCGCGGCATCAAGGCCGCGCAGCAGGCCGGTTCGGTGAAGACGCTTTTCGGTCGCGCCAAGGACTGGTTCCTCGGCAATTTCTGACACACCACGGAGAACGCGCATGACGACAAACGCATCCGCAAGCCTCGGCCTCGAGCTCCGTGGCAGCAGGTATCCCCCATGAAGAACAACAACACACCAGACGAGGACTCATCAGAGTCCCACCCCAGAACGGCAACTGCAACAAGGATTGGAGAACACCATGGCCATTGAAATGATCGAAGACTTCGACCTGGGCACGCAGATCAAGGTGATCGGCGTCGGCGGCGGCGGCGGCAACGCGGTCGACCACATGATCTCGCGCGGCGTGCAAGGCGTGGAGTTCGTCTGCGCGAACACCGACGCGCAGGCGCTGAACCGCTCGACGGCGCACCACCTGATCCAGCTCGGCAGCACCGGGCTGGGCGCCGGCGCGAAGCCGGAGGCCGGCCGCGCCGCGGCGGAAGAAGCGGTCGACCGCATCCGCGACTCGATCAAGGGCGCGAACATGCTCTTCATCACCGCCGGCATGGGCGGCGGCACCGGCACCGGCGCCGCGCCGGTGATCGCGCGCATCGCGAAGGAGATGGGCATCCTGACGGTCGGCGTGGTCACCAAGCCGTTCGACTTCGAAGGCAACCGCCGGATGAAGGCGGCCGACGCGGGCCTGGCCGAGCTGGAAGCCAACGTCGATTCGCTGATCGTGATCTTGAACGACAAGCTGCTCGACGTGCTGGGCGACGACGTGACGCAGGACGAGGCCTTCGCGCATGCCAACGACGTGCTGAAGAACGCGGTCGGCGGCATCAGCGACATCATCCACATCCCGGGGCTGGTCAACGTCGACTTCGAGGACGTGAAGACGGTGATGAGCGAGCCGGGCAAGGCGATGATGGGCACGGCCACGGCCAGCGGCCCGGACCGCGCGCACAAGGCGGCCGATGCGGCGGTGGCCTGCCCGCTGCTGGAGGGCATCGACCTGTCCGGCGCACGCGGCGTGCTGGTGCTGATCGCTGCCGGCAAGGGCAGCTTCAAGCTGAGCGAGAGCCGCAACGCGATGAACACCATCCGCCGCTATGCCGCGGACGATGCGCACGTGATCTACGGCACCGCCTACGACGAGAGCCTGGGCGACCAGCTGCGCGTCACGGTGATCGCCACCGGCCTGAGCCCGGCCAAGCGCGTGGCTGCGCCGATCAGCGTGGTCCACACGCAGGTCGCGCAGCGCACCGGCACCGACAACATCCCGGTGCTGACGCAGCCGGTCAACCCGCCGGGCGGCGGCGCGCACGACTACAGCAGCCTGAGCGTGCCGAGCGTCTGGCGCAACGGCCGCACGGCCGCGGCGAAGGTGGATGCGCTGGCGAGCAACGGGATGGACGAGATCGAGATCCCGGCGTTCCTGCGCAAGCAGGCGGATTGATGACCCACCCCCGAGGCGCTGGCGCGCCTCCCCCTCGAGGGGGCGCCCCCAGTGGCCCGGCAAAGCCGGTTCCACGGGGGCCGCTGGGTTTGCTCGTCCGGACCTAAAATCGTTCGATGCTTGCCCAACGCACCCTCAAGTCCCTGACGCGCGCCGTCGGCGTCGGCGTGCACGGCGGCCAGCGCGTCGAGCTGACGTTGCGGCCGGCGCCGCCCGACACCGGCATCGTGTTCCGCCGGATCGACCTGCCGACGCCGGTCGACATCCCGGTGGCGGTGCTGTCGATCTCGGAGGCGCGCATGGCGACCACGCTGTCGCTGAACGGCGACCCGGGGGCGCCGAAGGTCAACACCATCGAGCACCTGCTGTCGGCCTGCGCCGGGCTCGGCATCGACAACCTGCGCGTCGACATCACCGCCGAAGAGGTGCCGATCCTCGACGGCTCGGCCGCATCGTTCGTGTTCCTGCTGCAATCGGCGGGCATCGAGCTGCAGGATKCGCCGAAGCGCTTCATGCGCATCCTGAAGCCGGTGGAGGTGCGCGAGGGCGAGGGGCCGAAGCTGAAGTGGGTGCGGCTCGAGCCGTACAGCGGCTACCGGCTGACCTTCGAGATCGACTTCGACCACCCGGCGGTCAACCAGACCGGCCAGCGCGTGGTGTTCGACATGGGCTCGGGCCACTACAAGCGCGACATCGCGCGCGCGCGCACCTTCGGCTTCACGAAGGATGTCGAGATGATGCGTTCGCGCGGGCTGGGCCTGGGCGGCAGCATGGACAACGTGATCGTCGTCGACGACTACCGCGTGCTGAACTCCGATGGGTTGCGCTACGACGACGAGTTCGTCAAGCACAAGATCCTCGACGCGATCGGCGACATGCAGGTGGCCGGCCACCCGCTGATCGGCGCGTACACCGCGTACAAGTCGGGCCATGCGCTGAACAACAAGCTGCTGCGCGCGGTGCTGGCCGATGCATCGAGCTACGAGATCGTCAGCTTCGAGGACGAACGCGAAGCGCCGGCGGGCCTCGCCGCGCTGGCCCCGGCGTGGTGACGCCCTTCAACCCCAACTTCCCGCACCCCWGATGGCCATCTTCAGCTGGATCATGCTCGGCCTCGCGGCGCTGCTGCTGCTGGGCAGCGGCATCGCATGGGGCCTGTTCCTCGCGATGGACGATTCGGACTGGCAGAAGCTCGGCATCAAGGTGTTCCGCATCGCGATGGTGGTGCTGCTGTTCTACGTGAACGGCATGGTCTACGCGCACATCGTCGCGGTGTTTCGCGGGGCGCCGCCGGTGGTGCAGGTGCCGCTGCCGGATTCCGACTGAGGCTGCTTCTGCTTGGCTCGGCGCGGCGGGTGGCGTGAGGGGCTGGGGGCTCGGCTGGGTCGGTCGACCCTGGCGGGCCGACTGCACGAAGAAGCTCGGCTTCGGGGGTGCATCGGCAAACTCCCGCCACTCACTTCGTTCGTTGTGGTCAAACACAGCCGATGAGTATGTCTACGAAGCGCGCTGGCGCGCGCCACCCCCGAARCCGATCTTCTCCGTCGCCCCAGAAGTCGCCCCCAGCCCCTCCCGCCACCCGCCCCGCCGCGCAACACCACCCGCTCTTGTTGAGGGGAAAAGACTGAAGTGATCGACGAAGCGCGCCAACGCTCGCACGCTCGTCGGTCACTTCAGTCTTTTCCCCCAAACACAGACGGGCGGTGGCCGCAAAGGCGCGGGTGGGGAGGCTGTGGAGCGCCAATCAGGACGGGGCGCCGGAGCTGGCTGGTTTCATGGCCCGCGTGCGCAGCACGCTTCGTGAACTGACTGTCGCACACTGTTTGACCACAGTGAGCGAAGCGAACGGAGGGAGTTTGGGCGACGGGCCATGAAACCAGCCGGCGGAGGGAAGTCTTTGCCCCGCCAGGGGCGAAGACCGCACCGGCCGGCGAGCCACAGCCTCCCCACCCGCGCCTTTGCACGCTCAGATCAAGGCGCCTCTTCCCACAGCAACGCCGTCAACGCTGAAGACGTCGCGATCACGCCCCAGAAGATCAGGAAGGTCACGCTGTAGATCGCTTGCGGCGACCAGCCGATCAGCGGCCCGCCGAACCACTGGAATTCGTTCGGGTCGACGACCACGAAGACCAGCATCTCCAGCACGCCTGCCATCAGGAAGGCCGGCCACAGGATCGTGATGAAACGGGTGCTCCGTGTCATGGCGGCTCCCGCAGGTTGATGAGGCTCAGGGCGCCGGCGTCGCGGCATGGTTGCGCGCCTGCTGCGCCGGCGCCGCCGGCGTCTTGGCCGCTGCCACGCGCGCCGCGGCACTCGACGGTTCGTCCAGCACCGGGTCGATGTGCGTCAGCGCCAGCACCATCGTCGCCACGCCGGCCACCACCACGGCGGCCGGGCCGCTGATCACCAGCCACACCATCCTGTAGCGCCACCACGGCAGCGCGATCGGTCGGGTCGGGGTCATGCTCTTCTCCTTGTCGTTGGGTGAACGTGTTCAGCGAGGCACCATGAAGGTMGATTTCTCGTGCACCTCGGCGGCAGCCTCGCTGCCCATCCGCTCGATCTCGAAGGCCAGCGGGTGGGCGCCCGGGCCGAGCGCGGCCGCGCGCTCTGGCGGCAACTGCACCCGCACCGCGAACCAGCGGGCCTCGGTCGGGCCGACCTCGACCTCCCGCGTGCTCGCGATCGTCGCCTGCTCGATGCCGGTCACGCGCACCCGGTAGCGCTGTACCGCTTCGGTCGCATTCATCACCTGCAGCCGGTAGACGTTCTCGACACGGCCGTCTTCCACCTGGCGCGCCAGCGTGCCGCGGTCGCGCACCACGTCGACCTTGAACGGCTGGCGCAATGCGATGCTCGCGACGAATCCGACCGAGATCGCGACCATCACCGCGCCATAGACCAGCACGCGCGGGCGCAACACCCGCCGCAGCATCTGCGCCTGCGTCCAGCCCTGGTTCATGCCGTTCTGCGTCGCATAGCGGATCAGCCCGCGCGGATAGTTCATCTTGTCCATCACGCCATCGCACACGTCGATGCACGCGGCGCAGCCGATGCACTCGTACTGCAGCCCCTTGCGGATGTCGATGCCGGTCGGGCACACCTGCACGCACAGCGTGCAGTCGATGCAGTCGCCCTTGCCGAGCGTTTTCGCATCGGCACTGCGCGGCCGCGAGCCGCGCGGCTCGCCGCGCTTCTCGTCGTAGCCGATCACCAGCGTGTCATGGTCGAACATCGCGCTCTGGAAGCGCGCGTACGGGCACATGTACTTGCACACCTGCTCGCGCATGTAGCCGGCATTGCCATACGTCGCGAAACCGTAGAACAGCACCCAGAACCATTCCCATGGCCCGAAGCCCAGCTGCAGCGCCTCGGCGGCCAGCACCCGGATCGGCGTGAAATAGCCGACGAAGGTGAAGCCGGTCCACAGCCCGATCGCGATCCACGCCACCTGCTTGCCGCCCTTGCGCAGCAGCTTGTTCACCGACCACGGCGCCGCATCGAGCTTCATGCGTGCGATGCGGTCGCCTTCCAGGTGGCGCTCGACCCACAGGAAGATCTCGGTGTAGACCGTCTGCGGGCACGCATAGCCGCACCACAGCCGCCCGGCCACCGCGGTGAACAGGAACAGCGCATACGCGCTCAGCACCAGCAGCCCGGTCAGGTAGATGAAGTCCTGCGGGTACAGCACCAACCCAAAGATGTAGAAGCGCCGCGCCTCCAGGTCGAACAGCAGCGCCTGCCGGCCATTCCACGCGAGCCACGGCAGCCCGTAGAACACCAGCTGCGTCGCCCACACCAGCGCCCAGCGCCAGGCCGCGAACAGGCCGTGCACCGCGCGCGGGTAGATCTTGGCCTCGCTCGCATAGAGCGAGACCGTGGCCACCGGCGTGATCGGGATCACCCGCTTGGCGTTGCGTGTCTCGTGGCCCACCTCGGGATCGGCCATCGCGTCACTGCGCAAGCGCAGGGCCCCGGTTCGACAGGCTCCAGACATACGAGGCCAGCACGTGGATCTGCTCCTTGCTGAGCCGCTCCTTCTGCGCCGGCATCACGTTCAGCTTGCCGTTGTTGATCATCGCGGTGATGGCCTCCTCGCCCCAGCCGTGCAGCCACACCTTGTCGGTGAGGTTGGGCGCGCCGAGTGCCTGGTTCCCCTTGCCGTCGATGCCGTGGCAGGCGGCACAGGCCATGAAACGCTGCTTGCCGAACTGCGCGGTCGAGTCGTGCGCGCTGCCCGACAGGCTCAGCACGTACTGCGCGACCTCGTGGATCTCCTGCGGGCCGCCGATTGCCGCCGCCATCGGCGGCATCATCCCCTGGCGCCCCTCGGTGATCGTCTCCTCGATCTTCTCCGGCGTGCCGCCGTGCAGCCAGTCGGCGTCGGTCAGGTTCGGGAAGCCCTTGCTGCCGCGCGCATCCGAGCCATGGCAGGCCGCGCAGTTGTTGATGAACAGCCGTTCGCCGATCGCCATCGCCTGCGGCTCGGCCGCGAGCTTGTCGGCCGGCAGCGCGGCAAAGCGCGCATACAGCGGCGCCATCTCGGCCTGCGCGGCGCGCTGCTCCTGCTCGTACTGGCCGAGGCTGGTCCAGCCCAGGCTGCCGGCGTTGCTGCCGAAGCCGGGGTACAGGAACAGGTAGGCCAGCGAGAACACCACCGTCAGCACGAACATCACCACCCACCACATCGGCAGCGGGTTGTTCAGCTCGCGCAGGTCCTCGTCCCACACGTGGCCGGTGCTGTTGTCGGCGGCCATCACCTCGCGGCGGCTCGCGATGAACAGCAGCACCAGGCAGGCCAGCAGGCCGAGCAGCGTCACCGCGCCGATGTAGATCGACCAGCCCTGGCTGAAGAAGTCGCTCATCGCGCATCTCCTTCATCGCTGCCATCCGGTTCGAAAGGCAGGCGTGCCGCTTCGTCGAATCGCGACTGGTTGCGCCGCGACCAGGCCCAGGCGGCAATGCCCAGGAACACCAGCATCGACAGCACCGTCACGCCACTTCTGAGGTCGTTGACATCCATGGGTCTTGCTCCTTACTTCACCGAGGTGCCGAGCACCTGCAGGTAGGCGATCAGCGCATCGATCTCGGTCCTGCCCTTCACGGCCTCGCCGGCGGCGGCGATCTCGGCATCGGTGTAGGGCACGCCGACGCGGCGCAGCGCAGTCAGCTTCGGGGCCATGTCGGCCGGGTCCAGCGCGGCCTTGGCGAGCCACGGGTAGGCCGGCATGTTCGATTCCGGCACCAGGTCGCGCGGGTTGAGCAGGTGCACCCGGTGCCACTCGTCGCTGTACTTGCCGCCCACGCGCTGCAGGTCCGGGCCGGTGCGCTTGCTGCCCCACTGGAACGGGTGGTCGTAGACGAACTCCCCGGCCGTCGAGTAATGGCCGTAGCGCAGCGTCTCGGCGCGGAACGGGCGGATCATCTGCGAGTGGCAGTTGTAGCAACCCTCGCGGATGTAGACGTCGCGCCCGGCCAGCTGCAGCGCGGTGTAGGGCGCGAGGCCCGGCGCCGCCTGCGTGGTGGAGCGCTGGAAGAACAGCGGCACGATCTCCACCAGCCCGCCGACCGCGATCACCAGCAGGATCAGCACGATCATCAGGAAGTTGTTGGTCTCGATCTTCTCGTGCGAGAAGCCGGGGGCGTTATTGCTTGTGTTGGCCATTTGGTTGCTCCGTGGCTCAGGCGTGGGCCGGGGTCAGCGCGGGGACAGGCACCGGCCGGTAGCGGCCGGCGGTGGCCGTCTTCACGACGTTCCAGCCCATGATCAGCATGCCGGCCAGGTACAGCAGCCCGCCCGCCAGGCGCACCACGTAGAAGGGGAAGGTCGCCTTCACGCTCTCGACGAAGCTGTAGACCAGCGTGCCGTCGGGGTTGACCGCGCGCCACATCAGGCCCTGCATCACACCGGCGATCCACATCGCGGCGATGTACAGCACGATGCCGACCGTCGCGATCCAGAAGTGCAGCTCGATCGCCCGGGTGCTGTACATCGTCGTGCGGCCGAACATGCGTGGCACCAGGAAGTACAGCGTGCCCATCGACACCAGGCCGACCCAGCCGAGCGCGCCGGAATGCACGTGGCCGATGGTCCAGTCGGTGTAGTGGCTGAGCGCGTTGACCGTCTTGATCGACATCATCGGCCCCTCGAAGGTGCTCATGCCGTAGAACGACAGCGAGACGATCAGGAACTTCAGGATCGGGTCGTCGCGCAGTTTGTGCCACGCCCCCGACAGCGTCATGATCCCGTTGATCATCCCGCCCCAGCTCGGCGCCAGCAGCACCAGCGAGAACAGCATGCCCACGCTCTGCGCCCAGTCGGGCAGCGCGGTGTAGTGCAGGTGGTGCGGGCCCGCCCACATGTACGTGAAGATCAGCGCCCAGAAGTGCACGATCGACAGCCGGTACGAGTACACCGGCCGCTCGGCCTGCTTCGGGATGAAGTAGTACATCATCCCGAGGAAGCCGGCCGTCAGGAAGAAGCCGACCGCGTTGTGGCCGTACCACCACTGCACCATCGCGTCCTGCACGCCGGCGTAGGCGGAGTAGCTCTTGGTCAGGCTCACCGGAATGGCCGCGCCGTTGACGATGTGCAGCAGTGCCACCGCCAGGATGAACGCGCCGAAGAACCAGTTCGCGACGTAGATGTGGCGCACGCGGCGCACCGCGATCGTGCCGAAGAACACCACCGCGTACGACACCCACACGATGGCGATCAGGATGTCGATCGGCCACTCGAGCTCGGCGTACTCCTTGCCCTGCGTGATGCCCAGCGGCAGCGTGACGGCGGCCGCGACGATCACCGCCTGCCAGCCCCAGAACGTGAAGGCCGCGAGCTTCGGCATGAAGAGCCGCGCCTGCGAGGTGCGCTGCACCACGTAATAGCTGCTCGCGAACAGCGCGCAGCCGCCGAACGCGAAGATCACCGCGTTGGTGTGCAGCGGCCGCAGCCGGCCATAGCTGAGCCAGGAGATGCCCAGGTTCAGTTCGGGCCAGGTCAGCTCGGCCGCGATGAACACGCCGACCAGCATCCCCACCACGCCCCACAGCACCGCCGCGAGCGAGAACCAGCGCACGCTCCAGTCACTGAAGACGGGCTGCGAGGCCGCAGAATCCTTCGACATAGATTGCCTCTTCTTTCACCATGATTGCTCTACGGTGATTCTTGGAGCGACACGTCGGCGGGGGGTTGACGTTGATCAAGGGCGAGGTCGTCGGTCTGCAGAATCCGCAGGCCCTCGTCGTCGAGGTCGTCGAATTGGCCACGGTTCAGCGCCCAGCCGAACACGCCGAGCAGCGCGAGCACCAGCAGGGCCGACAGCGGGATCAGCAGGTAGAGGATGTCCATCGTCGGGCTTCAGCGCGCCAGGCGCAGCGAGTTGGCGATGACCAGCAGCGAGCTGAGCGCCATGCCCAGCCCCGCGGCCCACGGCGGCAGCAAGCCGGCCAGCGCGAGCGGGATGCAGGCGGCGTTGTAGAGCGCCGACCATGCGAGGTTCTGCCGCACCACGCGCACCGTGCGGCGGGCCATGTCGCGCGCGTCTTCCAGGCCGCCCAGCCGGTTCGAGACCACCACCAGGTCGGCGTTCGAGCGGGCGACCAGCGCGCCGTGGCCCATCGCGAACGACACGTCGGCCTGCGCGAGCACCGGCGCGTCGTTGATGCCGTCACCCACCATCGCGACGCAGCGGCCCATCGCCTGCTCGCGCTGCACCGCGG
>NZ_JBFUFQ010000199.1:0-10662 GCF_056403355.1 Rhizobacter sp. P2_H3
GGTGGAGGAGGAACCGGTGCCGGCGGCACGGGGGCAGGCGGCGTACCGCCGACCGGGGCCGGGGCGGGACTGCCGTCCCCACCGCCCCCACCGCAGGCCGCCACGGCCAGCAGCACGGCGGAACTCAGACCCTTCAAGACAAAGCGGCGGCTCGCCAGATCGGCGCGCAAGACATCGGACACGTGAAACCCCTCCTGTGTTTGTGGAGGGATTGTCTCCAGAAGGAGCGCCCGAGCCGACCCCCGCAAACCCAGGGACTCAGTAAGCGGCTGTGAAGCGCTTGCGGATGTGTTTCGGCGTTTCGATCTCGTCGACGATCGCGACCGCGAGGTCGGCCACCGAGAGGCCGGCCGGCTTGTCGCCGTCCATCAGCAGCTCGTCGGCGCCGATGCGGAACTTGCCGGTGCGCGGGCCGGGCGCGAGCAGCGCGGCGGGCGACAGGAAGGTCCAGTCGAGCGCGGTCTCGGCGCGGATCTGGTTCAGCGCCTCGCGGGCGGCGAGCGCGCCCTGCTTGTACTCGGCGGGGAAGTGCGGCGTGTCGACCAGCTGCACGCCGGGCGCGACGAACAGGCTGCCGGCACCGCCGACGATCAGCACGCGCTTGATGCCCGAGCGCTTGACGCCGTCGACGATGGCGCGCGTGCCTTGCAGGAACACGTCGTGGATGCGCGGCTCGCTCCAGCCGGGGTTGTACGAGTCGACCACGGCGTCATGGCCTTCGACGGCGGCGGCCACCTGGGCGGCGTCGAGCGCATCGGCCTTGACGACCGTCAGGCCGGGTTGCGCGGGCAGCTTGGCCGGCGTGCGGGCCAGCGCGGTCACCTGGTGGCCACGCGACAGCAGTTCCTTCAGCACCTCGGAGCCGACGAAGCCGGTGGCGCCAATCAGGGCGATCTTCATGGAATGTTCCTGGGAGTTGTCGATGGCGCGATGATCTGCGCTTCACAATGGGTGCACCAGTCGCTCATTTCGAACAACATTCTTTAGCCAGGCTTCACGATCATGGATGACCTTCGCCGCATGGCCTTGTTTGCCGAGGTGGTGCGCCACGGCTCGATGAGCGGCGCCGCGCGGGCGCAGGGCATGAGCACCTCGGCGGTGAGCCAGCAGATGCGCGCGCTGGAGCAGGGCAGCGGCGTGACGCTGCTGCACCGCTCGACGCGCAAGCTGACGCTGACCGACGCCGGTGCGCGCTTCGCCGAGCACTGCCGGGCGATGGTGGATGCCGCCGAGCAGGCGCGGCGGCAGCTGACGCTGGCGCACGACGCACCGGTGGGCGAGCTGCGGATCTCGGCGCCGGTGGGCTTTGCGCGCTACATCGCACCGGCGCTGGCGCCGCTGCTGGCCGACCACCCGGGGCTGACGCTTCGGCTGCTGGTGGACGACGCGTTGATCGACCTGATCGATGCGCGCATCGACCTCGCGCTGCGTGCCGGGCGCATGCCCGATTCGACGTATGTCGCGCGGCGGCTGTGCAGCTTCGCGTGGATCCTGTGCGCGGCGCCGGCCTACCTGCACCGCCACGGCACGCCGCAGCTGCCGAGGGAGTTGCTGGCGCACCAGTGGATCGTGCTGTCACGCGACGGCACGGCGCTGTCGTTCGAGATGCGGCGCGGCGAGGGCGAGCATGAGTCGCTGCGGCTGGAGGCGCGCATCACCAGCAACAACCAGCTGAGCCTGCAGCAGATGTGCCTGGCCGGGCTGGGCATCGCGCTGCTGACGCGGGCGGATGTGGACGACGACCTGCGCGCGGGGCGCTTGGTGCAGCTGATGCCGGAGTGGCAGGTGCCGGGGATTCCGGTGTGGGCGGTGACGCCGCAGCGGGATGGGCAGCCGGCGAAGGTGCGGCATGCGGTGGCGGCGTTGGAGGCTTACCTGGAAGCGGTTCCGGGTGCCTCCGTCTGAGAGGGCCGTTGATTCACCGTTCGGATGAACACATCGTGGATCGAAGCGCGGGTCTTGGTGACCAAGGCTCCGGGCCGCCCTTGCCCGACAGGTTGGGCGATTGATTTGCGGTTCGCAGTAACTGAGTAGTACGAATATGAATGTTGGCAAGAAATGGCACGTGGCTGCGGCGATTGTGAATACTGGTTCAATGTGGATGGGAGGAGTTCGTGGGGCGCAGGTCAAGAATCTGTGGCAGCGTATGCGAGGGCATACTGAAAGGGCCAAACAAGAGGTTCAATCAAAGACAGAATTTTCAGCGACATCGGGTTTTTCTGGGGTATTGTTTCAAGAAATGCAGAGGGCTCTGCAGAAAATTGACACCCAGCAAATGATGGAACCGGCCCTGGCCGATGTTCTGAGTTGGGATGTCGACGAGCTTGACGATCACCTGAGTGGCAACGGCTGCCTGCGTAGTTTCTCGACGATTATCTCGAGTGCGACGGAGCTTGCGAAAGGATCAAATGAAGAAAATTGCTCCAGTGAGCGGCTCGCTGCGATAGGAGCCTTGAACAGGTTCTACTCGGAAAACAGGAGAGGATTGACTGCCATCAGCTCCGATTCAACCCGCGGCGTTAAGCCCAGCGACGCCGACTGTCAGAAGTACGCGGCGTTGGTCCGACAAGGTCTTGAATTGATGCGGGCTGTCGTGTCGAGCCCCGATCTGGAGTAGTTCCGAGAAGGGCGGGGTCAGGGAATCAACACCGCGCGATTGACATGGCGAATATCGGTCCTCCCACAAAACGCCATCGTCGTATCCAGCTCCTTCGCGATGATCTGAAGCGCCTTCGTCACCCCGGCCTCGCCCATGGCACCCAGGCCGTAGATGAAGGCGCGGCCGATCATCGTGCCCTTGGCGCCGAGCGCGACGGCCTTCAGCACGTCCTGGCCGGAGCGGATCCCGCCGTCCATCCAGACCTCGATGCGTGACCCCACCGCGTCGACGATGCCCGGGAGGGCCTCGATCGACGACAAGGCGCCATCGAGCTGCCGCCCGCCGTGGTTCGACACGATCAGCGCATCGGCGCCCGAGTCGGCCGCGAGCCGGGCGTCTTCCGCATCCAGGATCCCCTTCAGGATCAGCTTGCCGCCCCAGCGCTTCTTGATCCATTCCACATCGGCCCAGCTCAGCGTCGGGTCGAACTGGTCGGCCGTCCACGAGCCCAGCGACGACATGTCGGCCACGCCCTTCACATGGCCGACGATGTTGCCGAAGGTGCGCCGCTTCGTCCCCAGCATCGCCATGCACCACTGCGGCTTGGTCGCCAGGTTGATCAGGTTGGCGATCGTCGGCTTCGGCGGTGCCGACAAGCCGTTCTTCAGGTCCTTGTGCCGCTGCCCGAGGATCTGCAGGTCCAGCGTCAGCACCAGCGCGCCGCACTTCGCGGCCTTGGCACGGTCGATCAGCCGCTCGACGAAATCCCGGTCCTTCATCACGTAGAGCTGGAACCAGAACGGCGCCTTGGTGTTCGCGGCCACGTCCTCGATCGAGCTGATGCTCATCGTCGACAGCGTGAACGGCACGCCGAACTTCTCGGCCGCGCGCGCCGCCAGGATCTCGCCGTCGGCATGCTGCATGCCGCACATGCCGATCGGCGCCAGCGCCACCGGCATCGCGACGTCGACACCGATCATCTGCGTGCGCAGCGAACGGTTGGCCAGGTTGACGGCCACGCGCTGGCGCAGCTTGATCTTCTGGAACTCGCTCTCGTTGGCGCGGTAGGTGCCCTCGGTGTACGAGCCGGAGTCGGCGTAGTCGTAGAACATGCGCGGCACGCGCTTCTCGGCGAGCACGCGGAGGTCTTCGATGCAGGTGATCACGGGCATGGAGGGTCCTGAAATCCGGGGTAGTTCTCCGTTCGCACTGAGCTTGTCGAAGTGCCGGCGAGGTGCGCTGGCTTCGACAGGCTCAGCCCGAACGGAGGTGGGCGAGCGCCCGCCATGCTAGTCGGGTGTGGCGCTTGCTCGATCGGAAAGATCTTCCGGACTAACCCGACACCAACGCTCGCGCCTCGGCGAATGCTTCGTTCGCCACCGCGCCGCAGGTCTCGCGCAGCCACTGCGCAAACTCCGCCGCCGCGCCGTCGGCCGCATGCGGCAGCAGCCGGTATTGCCGCGTGGGCGTCGTCGCCAGTGCAAACAGCGGCCGCAACGCGCCACTCGCCAGCCACGGCCGCGCGAGGCTCGGCCTTGCCAGCACCACGCCCTGGCCGCTGACGGCCGCCTCCAGCGTCAGCCCCAGGTCGACCAGCTTCGTGCCCTGCGTCGGCTCGCCCCAGTCCAGGCCCGCCGCGCGGAACCACGGCGTCCACGGCTCGATCGGCGTGCGCAGCAAGGGCGCGTTGGCCAGGTCGGCCGGCGTGCGCAGCGGCGCCAGCCGCGCGATCAGCGAGGGCGCCGCCATCGCCATCACCACGTCGTGCATCAGCGGCGGTGCCTCGCCCATCGCATCGTCGAGGTGGCGCACCTCGATGTCGGCCTCGCTGCCCACCACGTCGAGGAACGGGATCGACAGCACGATCTCCAGTTCGACCCGCGGATGCGCTTCGGTGAACTGCTGCAGGTGCGGCACCAGGATCTGCCGCGCGAACGTGGGCGGCGCCGTGATGCGCAGCCGCTGCACCTGCTGCGCGGCACGCTGGTGCAGCGGCACCGCGGCCAGCAGGCCGAGCGCGGTCGAGACCTGGGCCAGGTACTCCTTGCCCGCCGGAGTCAGCACCAACGCCCGCGCAGAGCGCGTCAGCAGCGGCGTGCCGAGCAGTTCCTCCAGCGTCGCGATGCGCTTGCCGACCGCGCTCGCCGTCACATGCAGCTCATCGGCCGCGCGCTCGAAGCTGCCCAGGCGGGCCGCGCACTCGAAGGCGCGCAGGCCGTCGATCGACGGGTAGCGGAGGTCGGGCAGGCTCATGAAGCGCGATGATAGGCCGCTCGCCTGCACATCGAATTCGTTCGTTGACAAACGAATTCATTTGAATACACTGGGCCGCAACAGAACGACTGCGAAGGAAGCGTCATGGTGAGAACCTCGTCCATGGAGCCGGTGTCCGCGCGATTGCCCGGCGACATCTACCTCTGGCTGGCCGGCCTGGAAATCGAAGGCGCGCCCACCAACAGCGACAAGGTGCGGGTGCTGCTGTCCCAGTTGAAGYGCCAGTACGACGGTGCCTTCGATTACGCCGCGGCCCATGCCTGGGTGCGCGACCTGATGGGCGGCCTGCGCGACGGCCTGGTGGCGGCCGAGCGCGAATCCGGCCGACACTCCGACCTGCTGGCCGCCTCGCTGGAGCAGCTGACTTCCACGCTCGCGCTGGTGGTGTCGTCGCGCCCCGCCAATGCCGGCGAGGCGCGCGCACTGGAAGATGCGCTGGTGCGCCGCCTGTTCGCGATGGCCAATGGCCTGCTGCGCCAGGGCGCGACCAGCGAGGCATCGGCTTTCGATCCCGGCGTGGTGCGGCGACACTGGAAGAGCACGCTCGAACTCGCCCAGCTTCTCAACGACAAGCAAGGAGGTCCCCATGGCTGATTCCCTGAAGGCGCGCGTCGGCCGCGTCATCGTCGGCAGTGCCCATGCACTGCTCGACCGGCTCGAAGGCACCGCCCCCGAGGCGATGATGGAGCAGGCCCTGCGCGAGATCGACAAGGTGGTCGACGAGGTGCGCCACGAGCTGGGCACCGCCGCGGCCAACCGCCACCTGGCGCAGCAACAGCACGCGCTGCTGAACCGCCGCCACACCGAGCTGTCGGCCCACATCGACGAGGCGATCGCACAGTCGCGCGAGGACCTGGCCCGCGTCGCGGTGGCGCGCCAGCTCGACATCGAGGCCCAGATCCCGGTGCTCGAACGCTCGCTGGCCGAACTGTCCGGCGAAGAGACCGAACTCACCGGCTATGTCAACGCGCTGCTCGCCAAGCGCCGCGAGATGACCGAGGCGCTGCAGAACTTCCGCGCCTCGCGCAAGGCGGTGGCCGGCGGCACGGCGCATGCCGCCACCACGCGCAGCAGCGAGCGCAGGGTCGAGGCGGCCAGCTCGGCCTTCGACCGCATCTACCAGCGCGAGACCGGCCTGTCGCCGGCCGCCGCCGGTACCTCGATCGAGCATGCCGCGCGACTGAAGGAGCTGGAGGACATGGTGTTGAACAACCAGATCGAGGAGCGCCTGATGAAGCTGAAGGCGGCCCAGGCATGAACCTCCTGACGGCACAGCAGACCGTGCCCTTCGGCGCGGCCTTCGTGGTGATGCTCGGTCTCGCGGTGCTGGAGCTGGTCGGCCTGCTGTCGTCGTTCAGCCCGAGCGAGTGGATCGACCACTCGCTGCTGCCCGAGCCCAACTCCGACGCCGGCCTGGACGGCGTGCTGGGCTGGCTGCACCTGGGCAAGGTGCCGACGCTGATCCTGCTGGTGCTGCTGCTGGCCGGTTTCTCGATCTGCGGCTACCTGGTGCAGATGCTGGCCTCGGGCGTCAGCGGCGCCTACCTGCCGGGCCTGGTCGCCTCGCTGCCGGCCGGCGCCGGCGCCATCGCGGCGGTGCGCCTGCTCGGCGGCGCGCTCGGGCGGATCATCCCGCGCGACGAAAGCTCCATCGTCAGCGAACGCGAGTTCATCGGCCGGGTCGCCACCATCACCAGCGCGTCCACCCGCGAAGGGCTGGCCTCGCAGGCGCGGCTGCGCGATGCGCACGGCCGGGCCCATTTCCTCCTGGCCGAACCCGACGTGGCCGGCCTGGTGCTGGCCGACGGCATGGAGGTGCTGGTGGTGTCGCGCGTCGGCAGTATCTACAGAGTGATCGCAAACCCGCACCCGACGCTGATGTAGCGTGCGGGGCACCCACAACGTTTCGGATCCATCGAGGAGGAGGTCGTGATGAACAGTCTGATCGAGATCGGCGTGCTCGCCGCCATTGCGCTGCTGGCGATCGTGCTGATCGGCCTGGTGCTGGCGCGGCTCTACAAGCGCTCCACCAAGGAAACCGCGTTCGTTCGCACCGGCCTGGGCGGCCAGAAGGTCATCATGGACGGCGGCGCCATCGTGCTGCCGGTGTTCCATGAGCTGGTGATGGTGAACATGAACACGCTCAAGCTCGAGGTGCTGCGCCGCGAGCGCGAGAGCCTGATCACGAAAGACCGCATGCGCGTCGACGTGATCGCGGCGTTCTTCGTGCGCGTCAAGCAGACCGCCGAGGCGATCAGCACCGCGGCCCAGACGCTGGGCGCGCGCACGCTGAGCCCGAACGAGCTGAAGGCGCTGGTCGAGGACAAGTTCGTCGATTCGCTGCGCGCGACCGCCGCGACCATGACCATCCAGGAGCTGCAGGACAAGCGCCGCGAGTTCGTCCAGGCGGTGCAGAACGCGGTGGCCGAAGACCTCGAGAAGAACGGGCTCGAGCTCGAGTCCGTCTCGCTGACCAGCCTGGACCAGACCGACAAGCAGTTCTTCAACCCGAACAATGCCTTCGACGCCGAGGGCCTGACGCGCCTGACCGAGCAGACCGAGTCGCGCCGCAAGCAGCGCAACGACGTCGAGCAGGACACCGAGATGCAGGTGCGCACCAAGAACCTCGATGCATCGCGCCAGAAGCTGCTGATCGAGAAAGACCAGGAGTTCGCGACGCTGACCCAGCAGCGCGAGATCGAGATCGCGCGTGCCGAGCAGATGGCGCAGATCGCGCAGCAGCAGGCCGAGCGCAGCCGCGAGGCCGAGACGGTGAAGATCGAGGCGGAGCGCCAGGTGAGCCAGAAGCGCATCGTCGCCGAGCGCGAGATCAAGGCGGCCGAGATCGAGAAGAACCTCGCCGTGCAGACGCGCACCATCGAGAGCGAGCGCCAGACCGAGGTGCAGCGCGCCGAGCAGCGCAAGCAGGTCGAGATCGCGCGCCAGGACACGCAGATCGCGATCGCCAACAAGTCGCGCGAGCAGTCCGACGCCGATGCCGCGGCCAACGCGGCGCGCGCCGAGGCGGTGAAGTCGGAAGAAGGCGTGACGACGGCGCGCGAGGTCGCGGTGGCCGAGCGCCTGAAAGAGATCGAGCTGATCGAGGCCGACAAGAATGCCCAGCAGAAGGCGATCGCGGTGAAGGTGGCTGCCGCGGCCGAAAAGGACGCGACGGTCGATCGCGCCGAGGCGATCCGCATCGAGGCCGCGGCGCGCCAGGCGGCGGCGCTGGCCGAGGCCGAGGGGCGGCGCGCGTTGAACGACGCGCTGAACACGCTGTCGTCGGCCCAGATCGACCTGCAGGTGCGCATGCAGCTGTTGCAGCAGCTGCCGCACATCATTGCGCAGGCGGTCAAGCCGATGGAGCAGATCGAGTCGATCCGCATCTTCCAGGTCAACGGCCTGGGCCAGGGCGGCGAGGGGGGCGGCGCGGCAGGATCGGCTCAGGCCGGCGGCGGTGGTACCGGTACTGGCACCGCCACCTTCCCTGAACAGGTCGTCAACTCGGCACTGCAGTACCAGATCGCCAAGCCCATCATCGACGCGGTGATGAAAGACGCCGGCCTGAACAACCAGGGCATCACCGGCATCAGCGAGTCGATCGCCGCGATGCTGCCGCCGACGCGGCACGCCGACACCGCGTCGTGAGGTCGGTGGCGGTCAGGCGCCGCGCCGCTTGCGCGGCACGAAGTTGAGCTTGCCACCGGCCTTCAGCGCCTCGGCCGTCACCTGCACCGGCTGTGCCGGCTGGTCCTGCAGCTGGTCGGGGTGCCACAGCACGAGTTGCGCCGCGCCCTCGGGCACGTTGTCGATGCGGGCGATGCCGTTCTCGTCGGTCTTCGCGAACCACGGCGTGTCGGTCACGTACACCTGCCCGCGCATCGACGCATGCAGGTGGCAGCCCAGCCCGATCGGGCCGGCCGTCTCGACCTTGATGTCGGCCTGCGAGCTGCCGGTCTTCTTGCCGCGCGGTGCGGTGGGCCTGTCGTCGCCGTACTCGGAAACGCGGCCACCAGCCGCCGGCGCCGACTCCGCGGCATCCAGCCGGATCTCGAAGCTCTTCACCGCCGGCATGCTGCCCAGCGGCCCGCTCGGCACCGAGCGCACGTGGTGGTCGTAGCTGTCGCGGTTCAGGAAGCGCAGCGTCGTGCCGGCCGGCACCACCGTCAGGAAGGGCGCGAAGCGCAGGTTCTCCTGCGCGATCACGACCGGCGCCGCCGGCGGCTTCAGCAGCGGCTTGATCGCCGGCTCGATCAGCACGACGGTGTCGATGGCCGGCTTGCCGTCGGCATCGGTCACGAGGACCTGCACGCTGGCGGCCTGCGCGTCCAGCGCGAGGAGGGTGGTCAGGGCGAGCGCGAGGGCGCGCAGGGTCGGGTGGGAAGCGGTCATGGTGTGCTGCAGTGTCGTGGTCATGGGTGGTGGGGTTCAGGGTGTGTTGATGATGTCGCGGTGCATCGGCGCCAGGTTGGCGAGCAGCTTGTTCTGCGTGGTGAACGCGATGCCTTGCGCCTGCATCGCCTGCTGCAGCACCTCGACCAGCGCGTTGAAGTTGTTCTTGTTGATGTCCATGCCGGCGTGCGCCTGCTTCATGTCCGGGCCCTTGCGCCGGCACGGGCCGCCGGCGACCTCGCAGAACTGCGTGACCAGCTCGGCCTTCACGTGGGCCTGGTCGACATCCTTGAAGAAGGGGTTCATCCGCGGGTCGGCCAGCAGCCGGACCATGAAGTCGTCGACCAGCTTCACGAGGCCGGGCTGCGCGCCGAGCTGCTGGTAGAGCGCGTCGTCGGCGGGTGGGGTGGTGGCGGTCTGGGCGTGGGCGCCGCCGGCCGCGAGCGCCGCGCCGAGCAGCAGCGCACGGGCCAGCGTGGAAAGGATGCGGGTCATCGTGGGTCTCCTGGCAGGGATCAGAACGCGATCTGCGCCGATACATACGCGCCGCTCTGCCGGCGCGTCACGACGCCCGGCACGATCTTGCCGAGGTCGACGTACGCGGCGGTCAGCGAGAAGTTCTTGCACGGCGCCCACGCGATGAACACATCGGCCCAGTCGTCCTCCTTCAGCGCGCCGGCGCCGAGTGCGGCGTTGTCGCGCAAGTTGTCGGGCTTCGATCGGTATTCGATGCCGGCCGCGATGTTCCTGCTGAACAGGTACGCCAGCGAGAACTCGGGCTGCAGCCGGTAGCTGTCGTGGTCGGTCGCGCCGAAGCCGAGCAGGCCGTTCTGGTTGGCCTTGGTGGCGCGCAGCGTCAGGTTGGCGAGCACGCCCTGCGCGAGGAACAGCTTGGTCGCGCTGAGGTAGACATCGGTGCCGCTGTCCTTGGCGCCGAACGCGGTGAGCACGTCGGCCAGCGGCCCGGAATGGGCCTTCTTGTACTGCAGGCCGACGGCGAGCTGCGGCATCCAGCTGTCGCTGTCGAGCACCGCATCGCCGGCCACGCGCACTTTCAGGCCGACGATGTCCTGCTTCAGCCGCAGGTCGTTGAACGACGGATCGCCCAGCACGCCGGCCAGTGCACCGCCGACCGGGCCGGTGTCGAAGTCCTGGTGGGCGAGCGAGAACTCGACGCGATCGTCCCAGGCCACGGCGGCGCCGTAGCCGCTCAGGCCGTAGTCCTGCGTCTTCACGCGGGTCGCGAAGGCCGAGCCGCCGAACTCGCGGGTCGTGCCGTAGCCGCCGGTCACGGCCCAGGGTGTCAGGCCGCCGCCGGCCGCGCCGTCGATGCTGCTGACGCCGCCGGTCAGCAGCAGCTTGCCGCCATAGGTGCTGCTCTGGGCCAGCACCGGTGC
>NZ_JBFUFQ010000200.1:0-10586 GCF_056403355.1 Rhizobacter sp. P2_H3
GCCTGCAACGGCGCTGATGATGGCATTGGGCGTCGGATGGCTGGCATGGTGCCTGCGGCGCCAGGCCCCGCCCGCTACACCTCGCGGAACTGCCCGGCGTTCTCTCGCAGCCATGCTGCGGCGCGCGGCTCGTCCTGCTGCAGCGGGTGGAAATCCGGCCGGAAGTACGCTCGCCATGGCGTGAAGGTGTCGCGCACCAGCCCGCCCTTCGCGAACAGCAGGCGCCAGGCGCTGCGCCAGGTGCCGCCCTGCAGCAGCGCACCGTCGTGCCACAGGTTGCGCAGGGTCTGGCGCATCACGTCGGTGACGAAGAAGAAGGTGACGACGCGGAACCAGCGGATGCGCCAGCGGTGGTTGCCGCCACCGGCGCGGTAGACGTCGAACGCGGTGCTGCGGTGCTCGGTCTCCTCGGACGCATGCCACAGCCACATCGTGCGCAGCCGCGCCTCGGCGCCGTCGAGCCGCTGCGGGTGCTGCAGCATCCAGGCCGCCATGATCGCGGTGAAGTGCTCGTAGCCGGCCGTCACCGCCAGCGCATGGCGCGGGTCGCCGGCCATGCGCTGGAAGCGCGCGATGCGGCGCGCCGCGCGCGGCCCCCAGGTGTTGCGGTGGCCCTGCGCCTCGAGCTGGCCGTTGAACAGGCCGTGGATGCGGCGGTGCGTCGCCTCCTGCGCGACGAAGCCCTGCACCTCGTCGGCGAAGCCGGCCTGCACATCCGCCGGCAAGGCCTTCGCGGCGGCCCGCACTGCATCGATGAAGAACTGCTCGCCGACCGGGAAGCTCATCGACAGCGCGTTGAAGAACGCCGTCAGGAAGGCATCGCCACCGGCCCAGCGCCGCTCGAACGGGGTCGACAGGTCGACGAGCAGCGAACGGACGGTGTGGTGGGCCATGGCCCCGATCCTAGTGGGTCGAACGGCGTGCGCGGCGCAGGGTTTGCCGCAGGAAGTCGATCGCCCCGGGCGGCACCGCCGTCACCAGGTACAGCGCCCACAGCTTCGGCTGCTTCCAGCGCTGGCGCAGGCTGTCGCCGAAATGCCGGTGCGCGGCGGCGTAGTCCTCGCGGTACCACATCTCCATGCCGACCCATTCGTAGGCGCTCGCGATCGTCTCGGTCAGCAGCGCCGGCGGCAGGTCGAGCCGGCCCCCGCGCCGCTCGCGTTCGCGCTCCACCTCGGGCAGCAGCGTCTTCAGGTAGTTGCTCGCGATCATCCAGCGGTAGGCCGGCTGGGTCAGCTGGTCGGCGGCGCCCTTGCGGTACAGCACGGCGCTCGCGTCGAGCAGCGCGGCCGGGCCGGCGCGGCTCGCCTTCAGGTGGTAGGCATGGTCCTCGCCGGACACCATGCTCTCGTCGAAACCGCCGATCGCGTCGGCGCGCTCGCGCGTCAGCATCAGCGTCGACGGCTGGCACAGGTTGCCGATCAGCATGCGCGAGCGCACGTCGCCCCAGTACACGCGGGTGCCGGCCTGCGGCCCGGTGGCATCGGGCACGAGCTCGGCGAGCCCCGCCTCGTGCTCGAACACCGCGATCCCGTGCTTCGCGAGCTGGCCATAGGCCGAGTACGCATCGCGCAGGTGCGCCTGCCGGACGAGCTGGCCGTGCTCGTCGACCACGTCGAGGTTGGTCCACAGCATGCCGACGCCGTGCGGCGCCAGCGCCCGCAGCGTGGCCACCTGCAGCTGCAGCTTCCACGGCTGCCACAGGTCGTCGGAATCGAGGAAGGCGATGAACTCGCCGCGCGCATGCGCCAGCCCCAGGTTGCGCGCCGACGACACGCCGCCGTTCGGCTTGCGCAGGTAGCGCAGCCGCGGCTCGTCGGCATAGCGGCGCCCGAGCACGCCGGCGGTGTCGTCACCGGAACCGTCGTCGACGACGATCAGCTCGAAGTCGCCGAAGGTCTGCGCCAGCACCGCGTCGATCGTGCCCGGCAGCAGCGCGGCGCGGTTGTAGGTCGGCATCACGATCGTGACGCACGGCGGCGGTGTCCGGCTGGCCGGTGACTCGCTCCTCACGCCCGTCACGCGTCCAGGCCGGCGTTGCGCCGGTTGCTGAAGGTCGCGCGGTCCATCTCGCGCACGTCGCACGAGACGGCCTGCACCTGCGGCAGCAGCGCCGCCAGCCCGCGCACGATCGCGGCCGACAGCTTCTTGCGGTCGGCCTCGCTGCGCCCGGTCAGCACGTAGGCGAACACATGGACGAAATCGGCATCGATGCCGCCGACCAGGCTGTGCTCGTGCACCAGCACGCGGATCTTCACGTCGCCGACGGTGAACAGCTCGCTGGCGAGCGCGGCGTCATGGACGGCACGCATCATCCGCTCGACCGGCACCTGGGCCGCGACCGACTTCGTGCACTCGAGGATGCAATGGGGCATGGGATCGTTCTCAGACGTCGAGGGTGTAGACGCGGGCCGCGGCACGCTCCGGCGCACTGTGGCCGCGCAGCGCCTGCGCCCACCCGGCGTCGTTGGCCGAGTGCGCCGGCGTCAGGCCGCGCACCATCACCGCGACTTCCTCGGAACCACCATCGATCTCGTTGAGCTGGTGCAGCTGCTCGTCGAACAGCCGCGCGATCGATGCGCCGGCGGCGTCGATCAGCACGAGGTAGCGGACTGGCTTGCTGTGCATCGTTGTTCTCCCTGGTCCGCTCAGCCGACCCAGCGGCGTGCGTTGTGGAACATCCGCATCCACGGGCTGTGGGCGGAAATGTCGCCCGAAGTCCAGCTCATCAGCACGTTGCGGAACACCCGCTCCGGGTGCGGCATCAGCACCGTGAAGCGGCCGTCGCCGGTGGTCACCGCGGTCAGGCCGTCGGGGCTGCCGTTCGGGTTCGCCGGGTAGGCCTCGGTCGGCCGGCCCGCGTGGTCGACGAAGCGCATCGCGCGCTTCACGGTGGCGGCGTCGCCGCGCTGCGAGAAATCGGCAAAGCCTTCGCCGTGCGCCACCGCGATCGGCAGGCGGCTGCCGGCCATGCCGCTGAAGAAGATCGACGGGCTCTCGAGCACCTCGACCTGCGCGAGGCGGGCCTCGAACTGCTCGCTGCGGTTGCGGGTGAACTTCGGCCAGTCCTGCGCGCCGGGAATGATCGGCGACAGCGCCGCCATCATCTGGCAGCCGTTGCACACGCCGAGCGCAAAGGTGTCGCTGCGCCCGAAGAACGCCGCGAACTGCTCGGCCAGCACCGGGTTGAACATCACCGAGCGCGCCCAGCCTTCACCAGCCCCCAGCGTGTCGCCGTAGCTGAAGCCGCCGCAGGCGACGAAGCCCTGGAACTGGTCGAAGCGCGCGCGGCCGGTCTGCAGGTCGCTCATGTGCACGTCGAAGGTGTCGAAGCCGGCCTGCGCCATCGAGTAGCTCATCTCGAGGTGGCTGTTGACGCCCTGCTCGCGCAGGATCGCCACCTTCGGGCGGGCGGTGTTGACGTACGGCGCGACCGGCGCCGCCGGGTCGAAGCTCAGCTGCAGGTGCAGCCCGGTGTCTTCGCTGCGGCCGGCGGCCTCGTGCTCGGCGTCGGCACACGCCGGGTTGTCGCGCAGCGTCGCGATGCGCCAGCTGACGTCGTCCCAGGCCTGGTGCAGCTCGCGCAGCGGCGCGCTGAACACCGCCTTCGCGTCGCGCCAGATCTCGACGACGCCACGCTCGTTGGTCTTGCCGATCACGTGGCTGTGCTTCGACAGGCCGTGCTCGCGCAGCACCTGCATCACCTCGTTGCGAGCGTCGGTGCGCACCTGGATCACGGCGCCCAGCTCCTCGTTGAACAAGGCCTTCAGCGTCAGCTCGGCGCGGCGCGCACCGACCTGCCCGGCCCAGTTCTTCGAGTCGCCGTGCTCGGCGCGGCTGTCGGCGATGCCGTCGCCTTCGGTGACCAGCATGTCGACGTTCAGGCTCAGGCCCAGGTGGCCGGCGAAGGCCATCTCGCAGGCAGCCGCCCAGAGGCCGCCGTCGCTGCGGTCGTGGTAGGCCAGCAGCTTGCCCTGGCTGCGCAGCTGGTTGATCGCGGCAACCAGCGACTTCAGCAGCGCCGGGTCGTCGAGATCCGGAACCTCATCGCCGAACTGGTTCAGCACCTGCGCCAGCATCGAGCCGGCCATACGGTTGCGGCCCTGCCCGAGGTCGATCAGCACCAGCGTCGTGTCGCCGGGCTGCAGCTGCGGCGTCAGCGTGCCGCGCACGTCGGCCAGCGTCGCGAAGGCCGTGACGATCAGCGAGACCGGCGCGGTGACTTGCCTGGCTGCGCCTTCATCGCTCCAGCGCGTGCGCATCGACAGGCTGTCCTTGCCGACCGGCACGCTGATGCCGAGCGCCGGGCACAACTCCATGCCGACGGCCTGCACGGTGTCGTACAGCGCCGCATCCTCGCCCGGCTCGCCGCAGGCGGCCATCCAGTTGCAGCTGAGCTTGATGCGTTCCAGCTCGATCGGCGCGGCCAGCAGGTTGGTGATGGCCTCGGCCACCGCCATGCGGCCGGAGGCCGGGGCATCCAGCGTCGCGAGCGGCGTGCGCTCGCCCATGCTCATCGCCTCGCCGCGGAAGCCGCGGAAATCCGCCAGCGTCACCGCGCAATCGGCCACCGGCACCTGCCACGGCCCGACCATCGGGTCGCGGTGGTTCAGGCCGCCGACGGTGCGGTCGCCGATCGTGATCAGGAAGCGCTTGCTGGCCACGGTCGGGTGGCGCAGCACGTCGAAGGCCACCTTGTCGAGCGACACGTCGGTGAGCTGCAGCGCCGGCAGCGTGCGTTCGACGCGCTTCACGTCGCGGTGCATCTTCGGCGGCTTGCCGAGCAGCACTTCCATCGGCATGTCGATCGGCGTGTCATCCGAACCGGGGTTGTCCAGCACCAGCTGCTTCTCGGCGGTCGTCACGCCGACCACCGCGAACGGGCAGCGCTCGCGCTCGCACATCGCGCGGAAGATCGGCAGCGCGTCAGGCGAGACCGCCATCACGTAGCGCTCCTGGCTCTCGTTGCACCAGATCTCCTTCGGCGCGAGGCCGCTCTCCTCCAGCGGCACCTGGCTCAGGTCGAAGCGCGCGCCCAGGCCGGCACCGTCGACCAGCTCGGGGAAGGCGTTCGAGATCCCGCCGGCGCCGACGTCGTGGATCGCAAGGATCGGGTTCGATTCACCGAGCGCCCAGCAGTGGTTGATGACCTCCTGCGCGCGGCGCTCGATCTCGGGGTTGCCGCGCTGCACCGAATCGAAATCGAGCTCGGCCGCGTTGGCGCCGGCCGCCATCGAGCTGGCCGCGCCGCCCCCCATGCCGATGCGCATGCCGGGGCCGCCCAGCTGGATCAGCAGCGTGCCGGCCGGGAACTGCAGCTTGTGCGTCTGGCTGTCGGAGATGCTGCCGAGGCCGCCGGCGATCATGATCGGCTTGTGATACCCGCGGCGCTGGCCGCCGACCGTCTGCTCGTAGACGCGGAAGTAGCCGGCCAGGTTGGGCCGGCCGAACTCGTTGTTGAACGCGGCGCCGCCGAGCGGGCCGTCGACCATGATCTGCAGCGGGCTCGCGATGTGCTCGGGCTTGCCGTAGGGCGACTGCTCCCACGGCTCGTTGGTGCCGGGCAGGTGCAGGTTCGAGACGCTGAAGCCGGTCAGGCCGGCCTTGGGCTTGGAGCCGCGGCCGGTCGCGCCCTCGTCGCGGATCTCGCCGCCGGCACCGGTGGACGCACCGGGGAACGGCGAGATCGCCGTCGGGTGGTTGTGCGTCTCGACCTTCATCAGCACATGCACCGTCTCCTCGCGCGGGCCGTACAGCGGCGCGTTGGTGTAGCCCTGCGGCAGCCAGCGTTCCGTGGGGCCGCCTTCCATCACCGACGCGTTGTCGCTGTAGGCCACCACCGTGTGCTGCGGCGCAAGCTGGTGGGTGTTGCGGATCATCGCGAACATCGAGCGTTCCTGCTCGATGCCGTCGATCGTGAAGCGGGCGTTGAAGATCTTGTGCCGGCAGTGCTCGCTGTTGGCCTGCGCGAACATCATCAGCTCGACGTCGGTGGGGTTGCGCTTCAGGCCGGTGAAGGCGGCGACCAGGTAGTCGATCTCGTCGTCGCTCAAGGCCAGGCCGAAGTCCTTGTTGGCGACCTCGAGTGCCTTGCGGCCTTGCCCGAGCACGTCGACATGCTCCATCGCGCGGCCGGCCTGTTCGTCGAACAGGTGGGCGGCGTCAGCGCGCTGCAGCAGCACGCTCTCGGTCATGCGGTCGTGCAGCAGCGCGGCCGCCTGTTGCAGCTCACCGGCTTCCAGCGGCTTGGCGGCGCCCAGCAGGCCAGCCAGGCCGGATTTCAGCACCAGGCGGTATTCCGTCACGCGCTCGACGCGCCGGATCGCGAGCCCGCAGTTGTGGGCGATGTCGGTGGCCTTGCTGGCCCACGGCGAGACGGTGCCCAGGCGCGGCGCCACCAGCACCAGCGCACCGTCGGCCGGGCCGGCATAGGCGTCGCCGTAGGTCAGCAGCGCAGCGAGCTTGTCGTGGGCGTCGCGCGGCAGCGGCTGGTCGCTCCACACCCAGTGGACGTGCCGAGCGTGCACGGCGGTGATGCGCGGGCTGATCGCCTGCAGCCGCGGCAGCAGGGCCTGGGCGCGGAAGGCGGACAAGGCGTTGCCGCCCTCGAAGTGCAGCAGATGCTTGGGTGTGGACGTCACGTTGGGGGCCAGCTTCGGGTTCTGGAGACCGGGTCGTGTTCAGGGACTGCCGGTGGAAACCCGGGATTTTACGGGGGTCGGTGCAATAATTCCGCCCCATGACGATCACGATCAAAACCGCCGAGGATGTCGCAGGCATGCGGATCGCCGGCCGGCTGGCCTCCGAAGTGCTGGACATGCTCACGCCGCACGTGAAGCCGGGCATCACCACCGAGCAGCTCGACAAGCTGGCGCACGACCACATCGTGGACGTCCAGCAAGGCATTCCGGCCCCGCTGAACTACGCGCCGCCGGGCTACACGCCCTACCCCAAATCGATCTGCACCTCGATCAACCACCAGGTCTGCCACGGCATCCCGAACGACCGGCCGCTGAAGGCGGGCGACATCGTCAACATCGACGTGACCGTCATCAAGGATGGCTGGCACGGCGACACCAGCCGGATGTTCGTCGTCGGCCACGGCTCGATCGCCGCGAACCGGCTGTGCCAGATGACCTACGACGCCATGTGGAAGGGCATCGTGAAGGTGAAGCCGGGCATCCACTTGGGCGATATCGGCCACTCGATCCAGACCTTCGCCGAGAACGCCGGCTTCTCGATCGTGCGCGAGTTCTGCGGGCACGGCATCGGCCGCAAGTTCCACGAAGAGCCGCAGGTGCTGCACTACGGCCGCCCCGGCACGCTCGAGGAGCTGGTGCCCGGCATGGTGTTCACGATCGAGCCGATGATCAATGCCGGCCGGCGCGACATCCGCGAGGCCGGCGACGGCTGGACCATCGTCACGAAAGACCGCTCGCTGTCGGCCCAGTGGGAGCACACCGTGCTCGTCACCGAGACCGGCTACGAGGTGCTGACGCTGTCGGCGGGCAGCCCGCCACCGCCGGCCTTCGTGACGGCCGCGGCCGCAGCCCCGTCCGCGACCACCACCGCCTGACGGTGGCCTCGATGGCGATGACGGTGGACACACCGGCGCCCGCTGCCGCGCGCAGCCTGGCGGAGCAGCGCAGCCGCTTCCGCGAGGGCAAGGCGGCGCTGATGGCGCACTTCCGCGAGTCGCGCGCCACCGCGCCGGCCGCGACCCGGCTGGTGCGGGCGCTGGCCCGCCACGTCGACCAGACGCTGCTCGGCCTGTGGGAGCACGCGATGATGCCGCCGGGTGCCGCGCTGCTGGCCGTCGGCGGCTACGGGCGTGCCGAGCTGTACCCACACTCCGACGTTGACGTGCTGGTGCTGCTGCCGCCCGGAGATGCGCTGCACAACGCCCGCATCGGCGCGCCAGGCTCCGACAACGATGCGCTGAAATCCTCGGTCGAGGGCTTCATCACCGCCTGCTGGGACCTGGGGCTGGAGATCGGCTCGAGCGTGCGCACCGTCGACGAATGCGTCGCCGAGGCGCATGGCGACGTGACGGTGCAGACCGCGCTGCTCGAATCGCGCTACCTGTGCGGCTCGAAGCGCGTGTTCAACGCCTTCCGGCGCGCGAATGCGGCCGCGATGGACCCGAAGGCCTTCCTGCGCGCGAAGACGCTGGAGATGCGCCAGCGCCACCAGAAGTACGAGGACACGCCCTACTCGCTGGAGCCGAACTGCAAGGAAAGCCCCGGCGGCCTGCGCGACCTGCAGATGGTGGTCTGGATCGCGCGCGCGGCGGGCCTGGGCCGCACCTGGACCGAGCTCGCGACGAAGGGGCTGATCACGCCGTTCGAGGTGAAGCAGCTGCAGCGCAACGAGGGCCTGCTGCGCCTGATCCGCGCGCGGCTGCACATGGTGGCCGGCCGCCGCGAGGACCGGCTGGTGTTCGACCTGCAGACCGCGGTGGCCGAGAGCTTCGGCTACGAGACCACGCAGATGCGCCGGGCGTCCGAGCAGCTGATGCACCGCTACTACTGGGCGGCCAAGGCGGTGACGCAGCTGAACCAGATCCTGGTGCTCAACATCGAGGAACGCATCAACGGCTCGCAGGATGCGCCGATGCGCCCGATCGGCACGCACTTCTTCGACCGCGCCGGCATGCTCGAGGTGGCGAGCGACGACCTGTACGAGCGCGAGCCGCACACCATCCTCGAGACCTTCCTGGTCTACCAGCAGACACCCGGCATCAAGGGCTTGTCGGCGCGCACGCTGCGCGCGCTGTACAACGCCCGCGAGGTGATGGACGGCGATTTCCGGCGCGACCCGGCGAACCGCGCGATCTTCATGCAGATCCTGCAGCAGCCCGAAGGCCAGACGCATGCCTTCCGGCTGATGAACCAGACCAGCGTGCTGGGCCGCTACCTGTGGGTGTTCCGGCGCATCGTCGGGCAGATGCAGCACGACCTGTTCCACGTCTACACGGTGGACCAGCACATCCTGATGGTGCTGCGCAACGTGCGGCGCTTCTTCATCCCGGAGCATGCGCACGAGTACCCGTTCTGCTCGCAGCTCGCCTCCACCTGGGACCGGCCGTACGTGCTGTACATCGCCGCGCTGTTCCACGACGTGGCCAAGGGCCGCGGCGGCGACCACTCCGACCTGGGAGCCACCGAGGTGCGGCGCTTCTGCCGCGACCACGGGCTCGACAAGGACGACACCGTGCTGGCCGAGTTCCTGGTCAAGGGCCACCTGACGATGTCGCGCATCGCGCAGAAGGAAGACCTGAGCGACCCCGAGGTGATCGAGAACTTTGCGCAGCTGGTGGGCACAGAGCGCCGGCTGACCGCGCTGTACCTGCTGACGGTGGCCGACATCCGCGGCACCAGCCCGAAGGTGTGGAACGCCTGGAAGGGCAAGCTGCTCGAGGACCTGTACCGACTGACCTTGCGCGCGCTGGGCGGCGCCACGCCGAACATGGACGCCGAGATCGAGGCGCGCCGGCAGGATGCGCGGCACACGCTGAACCTGTACTCGCTGCTGCCGGGCACCGAGGTGCCGCTGTGGAAGACGCTGGAGCTGAGCTATTTCGCGCGGCACGATGCCGGCGACATCGCCTGGCATGCGCGCTCGCTGTTCCGCCACGTGACGAGCACCGAGCCGATCGTGCGGGCGCGGCTGTCGTCGGTGGGCGAAGGGCTGCAGGTGCTGGTGTACGCGCCCGACCGGCCCGACCTGTTCGCGCGCATCTGCGGCTACTTCGACGGCGCCGGCTTCAACATCCTGGACGCGAAGATCCACACCACGCGTGCCGGCTATGCGCTCGACACCTTCCAGGTGATCAGCCCGCAGATGGAGCAGCACTACCGCGACCTGATCTCGCTGGTGGAGACGCAGGCGGCGCTCGCGTTGAAGGCCGAGGGCCCGTTGCCGGACCCGAGCCGTGGCCGGCTGTCGCGCCGCGTGAAGTCGTTCCCGATCACGCCGCGGGTGCTGCTGCGCCCGGACGAGCGCGGCCAGCGCTGGCTGCTGTCGGTATCGACCAGCGACCGCTCCGGGCTGCTGTACGCGATCTCGCGGGTGCTGGCACGCCACCACATCAACCTGCAGCTCGCGAAGATCACGACGCTGGGGGAGCGGGTCGAAGATACGTTCCTGATCGATGGCTCGGCCTTGCAGCAGAACCGGACCCAGATCGAGATCGAGAGCGAGTTGCTGGACGCGATCACGTAGTGCATCGATCAACGCTGCGTCGTATTCAACCAGCCCTTGCCCGCAAGGGTCGCTGCTAGTCGGAACTGGATCCGATGAGGATTGATACCTTCCCATCCGCAAAGAAGGCGTAGGCAAAGTCCCAAAAAACAGGGTATGCAGGATGTCCTGCTCTGAAACAGAATTTCTTCACTGCGTCAGCCTGCTTGGCCAAGCTCAAAGTGCAATCCTTCAACTCGACAAGCAACCCCTGAAACTCCCTTGAGTTCAACACCGAGTCGCTGGGGCCGGCCCCAGAATCTCCGGCGTAGCTTAGAAGCTCACCCATTTCGACGAGAATATCCTCGACACTTATCCCTTCTTCATTTTCGACCTCCGTACTC
>NZ_JBFUFQ010000201.1:0-10503 GCF_056403355.1 Rhizobacter sp. P2_H3
CCCGCGTGTCGGCCGGCGGGGTCGACCTCTACGCCTGAACCCGGCGGCCGAACGGCGTGGTTTTCACCCGCTTATCGCGCTTTAGGATTTCCGCCCGTTTTCCATAATTTCCCCATTGCAACCCGCGAGTGCGGCGCCGTCGTGGCGCTGCCGAGCGGGCTCCAACGAGGGAWATGTCCATGTCCACTGCCGTCGCCGACGCCCCTGCCGGTGCAGCCCCGAAGGGCAAGAAGAAGCTGATCATCATCGTGGCCGCCGTGCTCGCGCTGGTGGCGGGCGGTGGTGGCGCCGTCGTGGTGATGAAGAAGAAGGCCGCCGCGGCCGCCGCAGCCGCCGAGGAAGAAGACGGCGACGATGCCGGTGCCGCCGCGCCCGAGAAGCACGCCAAGGACGAGCACAAGACGGTCCCGACCTTCGTGCCGCTGGAGGTGTTCGTCGTCAACCTGGCCGACAAGGATGCCGAGCGCTTCGCGCAGATCGGCGTCACGCTCGAGGTCGACGACCCGAAGTTCGCCGAGCAGCTGAAGGTCTACATGCCGGCGATCCGCAGCGGCATCCTGATGGTGATGTCGCACAAGACCTCGCAGCAGCTGCTGGACGGCAACGGCAAGATCCAGCTCGCCAAGGACGTGATGCGCGAGGCGGTGCTGCCGCTGGGCATCGAGGTCGACGCCGATGACGCCGACGACGACGCGTCCAAGGGCAAGAAGGGCAAGAAGAAGCGCAAGGCCGCGGTGCACAACCCGGTCACGCACGTGCACTACTCCACCTTCATCATCCAGTGACGCCGCATCCGGTCGTCACCCTCAGGCCCACCCCATGAACCAGCAGATCCTTTCGCAAGACGAAGTCGATGCGCTGTTGCAGGGCATCACCGGGGAAAGCCAGAAGCTGGAAGAGGAAGAAGTCCAGCACGGCAGCATCCGCAATTACGACATTGCCAGCCAGGAGCGGATCGTCCGTGGGCGCATGCCCACGATGGAGATCATCAACGAGCGCTTCGCGCGCAACATCCGCATCGGGCTGTTCAACTTCATCCGCAAGAGCCCGGAGATCTCGATCGGCGGCATCAAGGTGCAGAAGTACAGCGCCTTCCTGCGCGAGATCGTGGTGCCGACCAACTTCAACATCGTCTCGGTGCGTCCGCTGCGCGGCAGCGGGCTGGTGGTGTGCGACCCGACGCTGGTGTTCGCGGTGATCGACTCGCTGTTCGGCGGCGCGGGCAAGTTCCACACCCGCATCGAGGGCCGTGATTTCTCGCCGACCGAGCAGCGCATCATCACGCGCCTGGTCGACGTGGTGACCGAGGAATACAAGAAGGCCTGGCACGGCATCTACCCGCTCGAGCTGGAATACCAGCGCTCGGAGATGCAGCCGCAGTTCGCCAACATCGCGACACCGAGCGAGATCGTCGTGGCCACCAGCTTCACGCTGGAGATCGGCGACACCACCGGCACCATCCATTTCTGCATCCCGTATTCGACGCTGGAGCCGATCCGCGACGTGCTGTATTCGACCATCCAGGGCGACAGCAACGAGCCGGACAAGCGCTGGGTGAACCTGCTGAAGCAGCAGATCCAGTCGGCCGAGGTCGAGCTGGTGGCCGAGCTGGCGCAGGCCCCGGCCACCGTGGAGCAGCTGCTGTCGTTCAAGCCCGGCGATTTCATCGAGCTCGACCTGCAGGCCGGCATCCAGGCCAAGGTGTCGGGCGTGCCGGTGTTCGATTGCCACTACGGAACCTCCAACGGCAAGTACGCCTTGAAGATCGATCAACTGTTGACCGGCTCGTCGATGAGCTGGTTGGGGGAAAACAATGTCAGCTGACAACGCAGCGCCGTCCGAAGAGGACGCGATGGCCGCCGAGTGGGCCGCCGCACTCGCCGAGACCAAGCCCGAGACCGCCTCCGAGGTGCAGAACGCGGCCGAGCAGGTGTCGCCGGTGGCGTTCACGAACTTCGCGTCGGGTGCGGGGCCGTCGGCGCCGAACGACATCAACATGATCCTGGACATCCCGGTGCAGCTCACCGTGGAACTGGGTCGCACGCGCATCCCGATCAAGCACATCCTGCAGCTGGCGCAGGGCTCGGTGGTCGAGCTCGACGCACTGGCGGGCGAGCCGATGGACGTGCTGGTCAACGGCTACCTGATCGCGCAGGGCGAGGTGGTGGTGGTGAACGACAAGTTCGGCATCCGGCTGACCGACATCGTGACGCCCAGCGAGCGCATGCGCCGCCTGAGCAAGGGTGCCTGAGCGATGTCGCCTGCGATCACGTCGTTCATGTGGTTCGTCGCGATCATCGCGATGATCCCGGTGGCCCTGTGGCTGCTCAAGCGCACGCCGATGGGCGGTGCCGGCGGGCTGGGGGTGATGCGCAGCGTGGCTGCGCTGCCGCTGTCGTCGAACCAGCGCCTTGTCACTGTCGAGGTGGGGCAGGGCGACGAGCGCCGCTGGCTGGTGCTGGGCGTCACGGCGCAGAACATCACGGTGCTGCACAACATGGCGCCGCAGAGCGAAGCGGCGCCGCCGCAGATGCCGGCGGTGCATCCCGCCTTTGCGCAAATCTTGTCGCGTTTCCGTCGTGACCAGGGGTCGACCGGTGAACGCTGAGCATTTGTTTTCTTCGGCCCGCGTGCGCCGCATCGGCACGATCGCTGCCTTGACGGTGTTGTCGGCCGTTCCTGCAGCGGCTTTAGCGCAGGCTGCGCCAAGCGGTGGTGCCGCGCTGCCGCTGCTGGTGGGGCAGGGGGCGGGCGGCACGAGCTACTCGGTGCCGATCCAGACGCTGCTGTTCTTCACCGCGCTGTCGTTCCTGCCGGCGGTGCTGCTGATGATGACGGGCTTCACCCGCATCGTGATCGTGCTGAGCCTGCTGCGCCAGGCGATGGGCACGCAATCGGCGCCGCCGAACCAGGTGATCGTCGGGCTGAGCCTGTTCCTGACCTTCTTCGTGATGAGCCCGACGCTGGACAAGGTCTACGCCGATGCCTACCAGCCGTACTCCGAGAACAAGATCGCCTTCGACGAGGCGCTGAAGCGCGGCGAGGTGCCGATGCGCGCCTTCATGCTGAAGCAGACGCGCCAGGCCGACCTGATGCTGTTCTCGAAGCTCGCGAAGGTGGATGCCGCGGTGAAGGCCGCCGACGTGCCGTTCAAGGTGCTGGTGCCGGCCTTCGTGACGAGCGAGCTGAAGAGCGCGTTCCAGATCGGTTTCCTGATCTTCATCCCGTTCCTGGTGATCGACATGATCGTCGCGAGCGTGCTGATGAGCCTTGGGATGATGATGCTGAGCCCGGTGCTGGTGGCGCTGCCGTTCAAGCTGATGCTGTTCGTGCTGGCCGATGGCTGGAACCTGCTGCTCGGGTCGCTGGCGGCCAGCTTCTCGACCTGAACTCACTGAAGAGATTCCGATGGATTCCCAACAAGTCTTCACGCTGGGCCAGCAGGGCCTGTACCTGCTGCTGATGGTGTCGGCGCCGGTGCTGCTGGTGGTGCTGGGCGTGGGCCTGCTGGTCAGCATCTTCCAGGCGGCCACGCAGATCCACGAGCAGACGCTGTCGTTCGTGCCGAAGATCGTCGCGGCGGTGGCGGTGCTGATGTTCGCCGGGCCGTGGATGCTGACCACGCTGGTCGAGTACGTGCAGCGCACGCTGACCGCGATTCCGTCGGTGGTGGGTTGAAAGAAGCCGTTCGCCCTGAGCCTGTCGAAGGGTTGGTGCCGAAGAAATCATGCTCACCTTCACCGACGCCCAACTCGCCGCCTGGCTGACGCCGCTGCTGTGGCCGTTCATCCGCGTGCTGGCGCTGTTCAGCAGCGCGCCGCTGCTGTCGCAGAAGAACGTGCCGGTGCGGGTGCGGGTCGGCCTCGCGTTCCTGATCACGATCAGTGCGCAGGCCTCGCTGCCGGCGATGCCGGTGATCCCGCTCGATTCGCCGATGCTCTATGCGGTGGTGCTGCAGCAGGTGCTGATCGGCATCACGCTCGGCTTCTCGGCGCGCATCGTGTTCGCCGCGATCGAGTTCGCCGGCGAGCTGGTGGGGCTGCAGATGGGGCTGAACTTCGCCGGCTTCTTCGACCCGATGAGCGGTGCCGAGGGCAACGCGGTGGGCCGCTTCTTCGGCATCATCGTCGGCTGGCTGTTCATCATCATCAACGGCCACCTGCTGATGATCGCGGCGATGGTGCAGAGCTTCCAGGCCTTCCCGGTGACGGCCGAGCCGTTCAGCGCCCTGCACGTGCTGCAGCCGCAGCTGTGGGGCGCCGAGGTCTTCAAGCTCGGGCTGTGGATCGCGCTGCCGATGGTCACGATGCTGCTGTTCGTGAACCTGGTGATGGGCGTGATCTCGCGCATCGCCCAGCAGATGAACATCTTCGCGGTCGGTTTCCCGATCACGCTCGGCGTCGGCCTGGTGGGCGTGCTGCTGACRCTGCCGATGATGCAGGCGCCGTTCACGATGGCGCTGGAGCAGATGCTGAGTAGGTTTCAGTAGGCGAGTCTGGCGGGTGAGTTGTGGTCGATCGTCGGGGAAAGTTTCAGACGCGCCTGTCGGCATCGCAGCTGGAGACGCGTCATCGGGCCTGCTTTTCCTTRGCCTTCTCAATGATCTTCTCCAGGACGGCGGCGTACCGTTCCTGATCGTTTTGCGAGTTCACGAGCTCCTTCGCAAGTTTCTTGAAGGTCTTGGAGCGATGACCTTTGAGATAGTCGGCGATGGAGGCCAGGAGCTTGCCAGGCCGGGGGCGTTCTTTGGCGCGTGGGTGAAGAAGTCGACGTCTGAGGTCAGAAGGAGCTGGTTGTTTGCTCTTGTGACAATCATTTCCAGCGTCGTTGGCGGGGGGCCGACTCTGGCAGGGCTGCACAGACCGGTCTTGATCAGTGCCATTTCCATGGCAAGGATTTCCGTGATCAGCTCGGGTGGTAGATAAGGTTGCCCGGAAAGTTTCGTCATATGACACGCCTGCCAATAGAAGTAGGGGCCTTGTCCGGGCAAATGTTTTGCAAACGGAGTCGGAGTGACCGGAGCCAGTTGCTTCCGTTCTTTGACTGCGTCCCGCACGCACTGCCGCGCCGCTTCCCTATGTTCCTCGGTGACGTTGAACTCTATCCGGGGCAAGATCCCCATAGGGCGAACTCGATCGGAAAGCTTTTTGATGATTTGCATCGATGTCCTTCGGCAGGCAAGTTGGTGAGAAGACAGCTCTGTCACGCACGCTGCGTTTTGGTTCAACGAAGTTGATCTTCGGACGAGGGACCGTTTGTCCATAGCTAGCGCGAAGTGACAGGTCTTTTGCCTCTTCTTCTCGCTCAAGTTCACGGGCCACCCCGGAACAATCGCGGCAGCGCAATTCCGCCCCCGCCATGTCCGACCAAGACCGCAACCTGCCCGCCTCGCAGCGAAAGCTCGACAAGGCCCGATCCGAGGGCCAGGTCGCGCGTTCGCGCGATCTGTCGCACTTCGCGGCGATCGCGGTCGGCGGCGCGGCGCTGGTGGCCGCGGCGCCGCTGCTGTCGCGCTGGCTGAAGCAGCTGCTCGCCACCGGCCTGCAGTTCAACGCCACGATGGCGAAGAACCCCGAGGCGATGGGCGAGCGGCTGGCAGAGCTCACGAGCAAGCTGATCTGGGTCGTGCTGCCGATGGGCCTCCTGATGATGGTGGTCGGCATCGCCGTCGCGGTGGCGGCCGGCGGCTGGGTCTGGACGCTGAAGCCGCTCGCGCCCAAGTTCGACAAGTTCAACCCGATCACCGGCATCGGCAAGCTGTTCTCGAAGCAGCAGCTGATCGAGGCGATCAAGGGCGCGGTGCTGGCGCTGATCCTTGGCACGATCGGTGCGATGTACCTGCGCTCGCACGTCGAGATGTTCGCCGGTGCGCTGTCGATGCCGCTGCCGCAGGCGCTGTCGCACGTCGGCAGCACCATCGTCGGCGGCATGCTGCTGGTGCTGCTGGCGCTGGCCGTGTTCGCCGCCGTTGACGTGCCGCTGCAGCGCCAGTTGCACGCGATGCGGCTGAAGATGAGCCACCAGGAAATCAAGCAGGAGCACAAGGAAGTCGAAGGCAACATGGAGATCAAGGCCAAGATCCGCGCCCGCATGCGCGAGATGGCCAATCGCCGGATGCTGGCCGCCGTGCCCACTGCCGACCTGGTGGTGATGAACCCGACCCACTATGCCGTCGCGCTGAAGTACGACGAAGGCAAGATGGGCGCGCCGCGTGTCGTCGCGAAGGGTGCCGACCTGATGGCCATGCGCATCCGCGACACCGCGAAGGAATCGAAGGTGCCGGTGCTGCAGGCGCCGGTGCTGGCGCGTGCGTTGTACGCCCATGCCGAGGTCGACCGCGAGATCCCGGCGGCGCTGTTCGCTGCGGTCGCGCAGGTGCTCGCCTACGTGTACCAGCTGCGCGCCGCGCTCACCGGCCGCGTCGCGATGCCGGGTGCGCTGCCAGAACTGAACGTGCCGGCCGAGCTCGATCCGCACCACAAGCCCGGGCCCGCGGACGGGGAATGAATGTCAGGTTGACTCGGCTCTGCACGCCACACCATCATCGCCACCCCCCAACCGACGCAGCCATGCGCCACGAGAGGAGTTGCCATGAAGAGATCCCCTTCCATCCTGTTCGGCATGTTGTTGTTGGTCGCCGGCTGCGCCCAGCCGCCGGCATCGGCCCCGGTGAATGACAACGAGCTGCCGCTGCCTGCCGGCTACAAGGCCTGGCCCAAGTTCCTCTCCGCGGTGCAGCGGCCCGACGTCAAGCAGGTGCGCGAGATCTACATGAACCCCGGCGCGGCCAGCGCCACCGCCGCAGCCGGCTTCCCCGACGGCAGCGTGATGGTGATGGAGAACTACGCCGCCCAGGTGGCGCCGGACGGCAGCCTGAAGACCGGTGCCGACGGCAAGCTGGTGAAGGGTGACCTGCTGCGCGTGTTCGTCCACGCCAAGGGGGCCGGCTGGGGCCGGAGCGCGCCCGAGGCCCTGCGCAACGGCAACTGGGTCTACGCGAGCTACCTGCCGAATGGGCAGAAGAGCGGGGACGACACCGCCGCCTGCCGTGCCTGCCACCTGCCGCTGGCGGCGAAGGACTTCGTGCACCGCTACGACGAGCACTTCGCACAGCAGAAATAGCGCTGCCTTTGCCCTGCTGATCCGGCTCAAGTCCCGGCCGGGGTCCGGAACAATCCCGGGCATGAACGCATTGATGAAGCAACTGCAGGGCTGGCTCGGGCCGCACGCCAAGGCGATCAAGGCGCTGATGGCGCCGGTCTTCATCATCATGGTGCTGTCCATGATGGTGCTGCCGCTGCCGGCCTTCGCGCTCGACCTGCTGTTCACCTTCAACATCGCGATGGCGCTGATGGTGATGATGGTTGCCGCGTACATGGTGCGGCCGCTCGATTTCTCGGCCTTCCCGACCGTCATCCTGCTGACCACGCTGCTGCGGCTGTCGCTGAACATCGCCTCCACCCGCGTCGTGCTGCTGCAAGGCCACACCGGCCCGGGCGCGGCCGGCAAGGTGATCGAGTCGTTCGGCCATTTCCTGATCGGCGGCAACTTCGCGGTCGGCCTGATCGTGTTCGCGATCCTCGTCGTGATCAACTTCGTCGTGGTGACCAAGGGTGCCGAGCGCATCGCCGAGGTCGGCGCGCGCTTCACGCTGGATGCGATGCCCGGCAAGCAGATGGCGATCGATGCCGACCTGAACGCCGGCCTGATCGACGAGAAGGAGGCCAAGCGCCGCCGCCTCGAAGTGGGCAACGAGGCGGAGTTCTTCGGCTCGATGGATGGTGCCAGCAAGTTCGTGCGCGGCGACGCGATGGCCGGCCTGCTGATCCTGTTCATCAACATCATCGGCGGCTTCATCATCGGCGTGGCGCAGCACGACCTGTCGGCGTCGCAGGCGGCCGACAGCTACATCCTGCTGGCCATCGGCGATGCGCTGGTGGCCCAGGTGCCGGCGCTGCTGATCTCGGTGGCGGCGGCGATGGTGGTGTCGCGCGTCGGCAAGGAAGAAGACGTCGGCACGCAGGTCGCGAGCCAGGTCTTCAATTCGCCGCGCGTGCTGGGCATCACGGCCGGCGTGATCGGCCTGCTGGGCATCATCCCGGGCATGCCGCACCTGGTGTTCCTGCTGATCTCGGGCAGCATGGGCTATGCCGCCTGGTGGATGAACGAGCGCAACAAGCGCGTGAAGAACACCCCGCCGCCGGCCGCGCCGGTGGCCGAACCGAATGCCGAGGCCAGCTGGGACGACCTGCAGCCGGTCGACACGCTGGGCCTGGAAGTGGGCTACCGGCTGATCACGCTGGTCGACAAGAACCGCGAGGGCGACCTGCTGCAGCGCATCAAGGGCGTGCGGCGCAAGTTCGCGCAGGATGTCGGCTTCCTGCCGCCGCCGGTGCACATCCGCGACAACCTGGAACTCAAGCCCAGCATGTACCGGCTGACGCTGCGCGGCGCGGTGGTCGGCGAGGGCGAGGCCTTCCCGGGCATGCTGCTGGCGATCAACCCGGGCGGTGCCACCACCCAGCTGATCGGCACCCGAACCACCGACCCGGCGTTCGGGCTGCCGGCCGTGTGGATCGAGGAGCGCCAGCGCGAAGCGGCGCAGATGAACGGCTTCACGGTGGTGGACTGCTCCACCGTGGTGGCCACGCACCTGTCGCACCTGATGCAGCTGCACGCGGCCAAGCTGCTCGGCCGCGTCGAGACGCAGCAGCTGGTCGAGCACGTGACCAAGCTCGCACCGAAGCTGATGGAAGACGTGATCCCGAAGATGGTCGGCATCGCCAGCCTGCAGAAGGTGTTGCAGCTGCTGCTGGAAGAGGGCGTGCACATCCGCGACATGCGCTCGATCGTCGAGAGCCTGGCCGAGCATGCGGCGGTGGCGAGCGAGCCGGGCGAGCTGGCGCGGCGCATCCGCATCAGCCTGGCGCCGGCCATCGTGCAGCAGATCTACGGCCCGGTGAAGGAGCTCGAGGTGATCGCGCTGGAGCCGGAGCTGGAGCGCCTGGTGACGCAGGCGTTGAATTCGCCGCACGGCGCGGTGCTCGACCCCGGCGTTGCCGACACTCTGACGCGCAGCGCCGCCGCGTCGGCCAAGCGCCAGGAAGACCTCGGCCACCCGGCCTGCCTGCTGGTGCCGGACGTGATCCGCGCGCCGATGGCCCGGCTGCTGAAGCGCGCCGCGCCGCGGCTGCGGGTGCTGGGGCACAGCGAGATTCCGGAGACGCACTCGATTCGCATCGGGTCGATCATCGGCGCCAACTGATCGCGTCTCCTTTGCTGTTGATTCGACAGCATTTGCTGTAGAATTGACAGCAAATGAGCGACGTCCTGACAGCCCTGTTCGGCAGCAAGACCAAGGCACGCATCCTCGAAGTGCTGTTGTCGAACCCGGACCAGGCCTATCACTTGCGCGGCCTGGCCCAGGCGGCCGGCACGGATTCGGGCAACACCAGCAAGCTGCTGCGTGTTCTGGTCGAGGGCGGGGTGGTGCGAGCGCTGCCTGAGAGTCCATCGACGCGGTATTCGATCAACCTCGATTCGCCGCTGACCGAGCCGCTTCGATCCTTGTTTGCCCGCGCCGGCTCGCTGATGGAGGATCTTCGTACCAGGGCGCAAACGCTGGCCGCCGCCTACATTGCGGTCTTCGGGTCGCAGGCAGCAGGAACGGCAGACGCACTCAGCGACGTGGACGTGCTGGTCGTCGGTGAGTTGAGTTCGGTGTCCGCCCAGGCAGCCTTCAAGTCGGTCGGCCGCCAGCATCACAAGAGCATCAATGTCGTGGTCGTGTCGCCTCCCGAACTGGCGCTCCAGCTGAGCGCGGGCAGTGCGTTCTGGGCTTCCGTTGCAGCGGGACCCCGGGTCGACCTGAAGGGAACGTGGTCCGACCACACAGCCTTGCTGTCGCGTTAGCACCGCGGAACAGGGGGTCTTTCCCCCCTCTCATCCCTCTCAAGTTTCCGCCCCACCCCGGAACAATGACGGCACGCATCCACCGCGTCCGTCCATGACCTCTGCCTTCCTGTCCACCGCCGTGCCCCCTCGGCACGAAACATCCCAAATGAAGGGATTTACGGTGGCTCATCCCCGGACCGCGGCCGGCTGCGCTCTCACACACTGGATGCCATTGCTTGCCACTGGTTCCTGCTCGATCTCCTGGAGCTCCCGATGAACGTCAAACGCTTCACCGCCCGCACTTCGCGCGACGCCCTGACCCTGGTCCGCCAGGCTTTCGGCGAAGACGCCGTCGTGCTCTCGACCAAGCCCTGCGCCGAAGGCGTCGAGGTGCTGGCCATGGCGCCGGAAAGCGTTCAACAGATCGAGCGCCTGTCGGCCGCCGGTCCGATCCCGCCGTCGCCCCCGGTCGCGAAGCGCGCCGCCGCACCGCGCGCCCAGCCCGCTCGCCCCGCACCGGCCCCGCAACCGGCCCCCGCCCCGGCGATGGAAGTCACCGACGACGTCGCCCGCCTGTCGATGAGCACGCTGTCGTTCCAGGATTACGTG
>NZ_JBFUFQ010000202.1:0-10485 GCF_056403355.1 Rhizobacter sp. P2_H3
GCGCAGCGCGGCCCACGCGCGCGCGATCAGCCCGCGCTCGCGCCACGGCCGGCGGATGCCGTCGCGCACCAGGTCCGGCTCGTCCCACGGGATGTCGTGCCAGGCGTCGCGCAGGTGCGGGCTCGCCGGATCGCGCTCCCATTCGCCCGGGAAGATCGCGATCGCCCGACCGGCCAGCGCCGGTCCGCGCGCGACCTCGGCCGCGCCGGTCCACGACGCCACCAGCGCGGCCGGCAGGTCGTGCCCCGGCCCGAGCCGCAGGTGGCAGATCGGCGTGGCGCGCGGGTTCATCTCGATCATGCAGGCCGCGCCGGTGGCCGACGCCAGCACGAAGTCGAGGCCCCACAGGCCGGACAGGCCCAGGCGGGCGACGATGCGCCGCGCCGCCTCGGTCATCTCGGCGTTGTCGATCACCCGCACGACGGTGGCCGGCCCGGTGCGGTCCTGCGTGTGGACCGCGACCACGCTGGTGCCGGCCAGCACCCGTCCCTGCCGGCAGGCCACCGCCCGGTTCGCCGGCGTGCCGGCGATGAAATCCTGCAGCGTGACGGTGCGCTGCCCGCGCTGCATCGCGTCCAGCAGCGGCGCGAGGTCGCGGTCGAGCAGCAGGCGCGCGACCGACCCCACCACCGGCGGGTGCACCGACATGCGCTCGAAGCTGCGCAGCGCCTGCGCGCGCTCGTGCACGATGGCCACGCCCAGGCCGCCCCAGGTCGAGTCGATCTTCAGGACGGCCGGCAGCGTGCGCCTGGACAGCGCGGCCGAGAGTTCCGCGGCGTTGGAGATCACTTCGGTGCGGGGGGTGCGGATGCCCTGCGCGCTCGCCAGCCGCAGCAACGAACCGCGCGCGGTCGCCAGCTGGCAGGCCTGCGGGTCGCCGAGCGAAGAGCGCAGCAGCGCATCGAGCGCGGCATCGGCCGCATCGAGACCGCGGCAGTGCCGGTGCAGTTCGGCCAGTTGCACCGCCGCACCGTCGTCGCACGGGATCACGAGATCGGGCCGGGCCRCCTCGATGGCCGCCCGCAGCGACACCGCCGGCCGCAGCGCCGAGGCGCGGTGGATGCGCTGCACCGCACGCACATGCGTGGCCGGATGCCCGCGGGCACACAGCACCTCGACGCGGCAGCCGAGTGCGGCGAACGCCATCGCGAGCCGCGCCGCGATCGGCCAGCGCAAGGTGGCGGTCAGCAGGATTCGAAGGGGTGCCATCTCGCCCATGAGAGGGGCACACTGCCCTTCGCCTGCGCACGGGTCTGTTCGCCAGCGCACACAGTTCGCCAGCCCACACAGTTCGGCATCGCACAGACGTCGATCCGCCCACGTCCTACCTTGGCCGCATGAACACGCTAGAGTCAAGGCCGTCCCGCCCGGCCGCGCCACCGACGCTGCGGTCGCCGCGCGACGGCCCGGCCATGCGCATCGGCGACCTGCTCCCGCTGGGCGATTTCCTGTGCCTGGTGCTTGCCGCGTGGGTCAGCACGCAGGCGCTCTCCGCCGCCTTCGGCGCCGTGCTGGCGCCCTTCATGCTGCACGACCGGCGCTTCGACAGCGCCGCCGGCCGCGGGGCCGTTCCGGACCTGGTGCACTCGCACGCGATGCGCTTCGCGTTGTTCATGCTCGTGCTGCTGCCGCTGGGCGCGCTCGGCGGCCACCCGCTGCCCCCGGGCCTGACGACCTTCGCGGCGTTCGGGTTGCTGTCGACATCGCTGTTGCGAGGGGCCGCCGCGTGGCACCTGCATCGCCGCCGGCACGCCGCGACGCCGCCGGCGGACACGCCGACGCGCATCGACTACGTGGCCGACACCATGCCGGTCAGGCTGCTGTGCGACCGGCCGATCAAACGCTGGGACGCCGTCGCGAAGGGCGCGGAAGACCTGCTGCTCGGCGCGCTGCTGACGCTCGCGCTGCTGCCGCTGATGGGCTTGATCGCCGTCGCCATCAAGCTGAGCGGCCCGGGGCCGGTCCTGTTCCGGCAGCGCCGGCACGCACTGGACAACCGCGTGTTCGAGATCTACAAGTTCCGCACGATGCGCTGGACGCCCCCCTCGGCGGCGTCGTCCACGCCGCCGATGCAGCAGACCGGGCGGCACGACCTGCGTGTCACCCGCCTCGGCCGCTGGCTGCGGGTGTCGAGCCTGGACGAGCTGCCGCAGCTCTTCAACGTGCTGCAGGGCGAGATGTCGCTGGTCGGCCCGCGCCCGCACGCGACCGACATGCGCACCGAGAGCCGGCTCGGCGACGAGATCGCGCAGGACTACGCGCACCGCCACCGCGTCAAACCGGGCATCACCGGCTGGGCGCAGGTCAACGGTGCGCGCGGCGCGACCGACACCGAAGCCCAGTTGCGCCGGCGCATCGCGCTGGACCTGTACTACATCGACCACTGGTCGCTGCTGCTGGACCTGAAGATCCTCGTGCTGACCTCGGCCGTGGTCGTCAAGGGAACGAACGCCTATTGAGACAACGCGAGGAGGCCCGCATGAACCCGCCCTTCGACGACGAGCCGATCCTGCCGCGCCCCATCACGCCTCTCACGCACATCGCCTCGTCGGGCCTGGGCCGCGGACTGGCGGCGATGAGCAGCGAACTCTCGCTGCTGTTCGACCCGCTGTGCATCGCGGCGGCCGCCGCGCTCGCGACGCTGCTGGCAGGCGGCACGCCCCATGTCGACGACCTCGTGCAGGCCGCCGCGGTGTCGGCGGGTGCCGCGGCCCTCATCCTGCACGACCCCGGGTTCGGTGCGCTGGTCCGGCAGGACCGCAACCGGCAGCTGATGCGTTCGCATGCGCTGCGCTGCGCCGCCCTCGCCGCGGCGCTGCTCGCGCTCGGCGCGATCGGCCCCGTCTTCGACGGGCTCGCGCCCGGCCTGCTGGCCGCTTGGGCGGGCGCGAGCCTGGTCGCCACGTCGGTCGCGCGGATGCTGGTGGCGCGGGCGCTGCGGGCGCTGCAGCGCCGGGGTGCATTCGCCGAGCGCGTGGTCGTGGTGGGCAACGGCGCCTGCCTGGAACGGGTGCTGCACGCGTTGCACGGCAGCCGGCCGCACACGATCGAGCTGTCCGGGGTCTTCGACGACGCGGCGGCCGCGCCGGGCCCTGCGCTTGCGGGGCTCATCCAGCTCGGCCAGGAACGGCGCATCGACTGGATCCTGCTCGCCCTGCCGGCGGACTCGCCCGACGCCGCCGCGCGGCTCGCGTCGCTGCTGCTGCGGCTGAAGGCCCTGTCGGTGCCGATCGGCCTGTGCACCGACGACGTGGACAGCGCGCCGCAGCCGGTGGCCGATGTCCTCCCGCGGCGCGTGCTGCGCTTCGACGCGCACGATCTCGCGAGCTTCACCGCCGTGGCGAGCCGCTTCGGCGAGCAGGCCTACGGCTTCGCGGTGACGCCGAATGTCGACCACCTGATCCGCCTCGACGAGAGCGCTGCCTTCCGCGACCTGTACGCCGCGGCCGACTACATCCTGCTGGACAGCCGCTTCCTGGCCCGGTTGATGCAGGTGACACGCGGCCTGCGCCTGCCGGTGTGCACCGGCAGCGACCTGGTCGCGACGCTGCTGCGCGAGGTGGTGCAGGCCGATGACGCGCTGGTGCTGATCGGCTGCAGCGACGCCCAGGCGCAGACGCTGGCCGCGCTGCACGGCCTGTCGCGGCTGGCGCATTTCAATCCGCCGATGGGCTTCATCCGGGATCCCCAGGCGGTGGAGGACTGCCTGTGCTTCATCGAGGCGCACAGCCCGTTCCGCTACTGCCTGCTGGCCGTCGGCGCCCCGCAGCAGGAGATGCTGGCGCAGATGTTGAAGGCGCGCGGGCGGGCGCGCGGCCTCGCGCTGTGCATCGGCGCGTCGATCAACTTCCTGACCGGCAACGAGCGGCGCGCGCCGCACTGGATGCAGCAGGCAGGCCTCGAATGGTCGTTCCGGCTGATGCAGGACCCGCGCCGGCTGGCCGGCCGCTACCTGGTGCGCGGGCCGCGCGTGTTCGCGCTGCTGCGCCGCGCGGAGATCGTGCTGAGGCCGCCGGTGGCGATCGGGCCCGTGGGGGACGGCTCAGTGGCTCCAGGCCGGCTGCAGGCGACCCTGCTCGTCGAAGCGGTAGCGGCCATCGAGCCAGCCTTTGCCGAACAGGATCAGCGCCTGGTCGTAGTAATGGGTGGCAGCGCCTGAGGCGCCCAATCGCAGCGAGGCCTGCACCCGCTCGGTCTGCTGTGCCAGGCCGGGTGCGTCGCCGAGCACGCTGAGGAAGGGCAGCAGCGCACCCGAGAAGCCGACCGGCGAGTAGTCGGACTTCAGCGCCCGTCCGGTGCGCGGATCGACCTTCTCGGGCGGTACGCCGGTCGCACGCGTGAGGGCCGCATACGGGGCCAGCAGGCGCACCAGGCCCGCGCTGCCCGGCCCCGACATGCCGGCCCACAGGTAGACGCGGATGCCGTCGTAGCTGGCCGACGGCGCCGCCTCGGTGTCGGCCAGCACGCCGCCGGCCGCGTCGATGACCAGGTTGTCCGGCGCCACGCCGGCGCTGAAGATCTGCGGCGCCATGCGCAGGTAGCCGTCCCAGATCGACTGCCACGGGCCCTGCGGATCCGTCACCGCGAGGTAGCGGAACAGGAAGCCCGGCAGGTAGCTCGGGTTGATGCGATGGCGGCCCTTGTCGAGCACGAAGCCGACCGCGCCCGGCAGCAGCACCGGCCCGGCCGGACCGGCGTTCGCCACCTCGCGCAGGCGCACCTGCTCGAGCAGGCGGCGGCCGGTCTTCGCATAGGCCGGCGCGTTCCACAGCCGCGCCGCCTCGAGCAGCGTGTAGGCGAGCCACAGGTCGGCGTCGGACGCGGAGTTGCCGTCCTTCACGCCCCAGCTGCCGTCGGCCCGCAAGCCCCACAGCCAGGCCGGCAGCGTCTCGCCGAGGCGCCCCCCTGCCAGGTTGTCGCCGGTCCAGCTGAGCAGCGTGTCGAAGCGGGTGCGGTCGTTGGCGACCAGCGCGAAGAAGAGGCCGTAGGACTGGCCCTCGGACGTGCTCTTGCGATCGAAGGTGAGGTCGATCACGCGCCCGTCGGACTGCACGAAGCGCTGCGCGAAGACATCCCATGCCGGCCAGCCGGAGGCCGCCGCGCCGGGCGCGGCGGTCGTCAGCGTCCACGCCAGCGCCGTCTGCGCCAGCACCCGTTCGATTCCCATCGCGTGTCTCCCGGGCGGCCGTGGATGGCCGCCAGGAGGGCACGCTAGCGGCCTGCCCTGCAGGCGTCTGTGCGCTTTCGCACCGTCACTTCACGGTGAACCACGACGCGGCGAATGCCACKTACGACGGGTTGAACAGGCCGATCGAGCCGCTGGTCGCGCCGGCCGGGATCGTCACCTGCACCTGCGTGTCGCTCAGCACGCGCACCGGTGCGTTCCTCGCGTTGCCGACCCAGGCATGGTCGAGCCCGGTGAAGCCGCTGCCGCTCAGCGTGACCACCGTGCCGACCGGGCCGGCGGCGGGCGAGAAGCCCGAGATCGCCGGCTGCCGGTAGGCAGCAGCGGTGGTGAGCACGGTGAACGAGGTCGCGGTGAACGCGGCATGCGCCGGGTTGAACACGCCGATGGCACCGCTGGTCGCGCCGGCGGGAATCGTCACCTGCACCTGGCGGTCGTTCAGGACCCGCACCACGGCGTTCTTCGCCGCACCGACCCAGGCCGCGTTGACGCCGGTGAAGCCGCTGCCGTTGAGGGTGACCACGGTGCCCACGCCGCCGGAGGCCGGTGTGAAGCTGGCGATCGACTGCTGCGGGTTGCTGCCGGCCGGCGGCGTCGGGGGGACGACCGGCGGAACAACCGGGGGAGTGACCGGCGGAACGACGGGCGGCGTGGTGGTCGGCGGCGTCGTGACCGGCGCCGCACCCCAATGCCGGCGCAGCAGCGTCAGCTTGTCCTGGCGCGGCACCAGCTGGTCGTCGAGGATGCCGCCGGTGTCGCCGCTGTTGGGCGTGTACGACCAGTAGAAGCTGCTGCGGATGCCCTTGCTGACGAGGTAGTCGACGAAGGCGTTCTGCCAGGTCACGTCGGCCTGCCCGCCCGTGCCCTGCCCGTACTTGCCGCCCCATTCGCCCACCACGACCGGGTGCGTGGACGAGAACTGCCCGAACAGCGTTTCCCAGTTCGCCGCGAGGTTGGCCGGGAAGCTGGCCGCGCCGAACGACGACTTGACGTACACATCGGGCCCGTAGGTGTGCGGGGACAGCACCAGCTTGTCGGCCGGGATGCTCAACGGCTGGTAGGCCTGCGGCTGGAAATCCTCGCCCCAGTTCATCGGCACGTTGCTCTTCTCGCGGCCGTCGAAGTTGCCGTTGATGCCTTGCACGAACACCATCAGCTTCGGGTTCGCGGCCAGCACGACGGCCGATGCGGATTCGGCCGCGGCCTTCCAGAAGTTGACCGGGTTGGCGGCGTTCGCGTCGCCGGTGCTCCAGCGCACGATGCCGTTGGGCTCGTTGTAGAGGTCGATCGCGAAGAAATGCGGCAGGTGGGCGTAGCGCTTCGCGACGAAGGCGAGGTCGCGCGTCCAGTTCTCCTTCGTGTAGGCCTGCTTGTTGTAGATGAGCCCGAAGTCGGCCGGGTTCGACACGAACCAAGTCGGGTACTGGCGCTGCATCGACACGCTGTGGAAATCGAGCAGCACGTACATGCCCTGGCGGTCGGCCTCGGCCATCCACAGGTCCAGTGCCTGCAGCGGCGTCTTGCCGATCAGCTCGGCGTTCAGGTTCGGATCGAGGTAGCTGAGCTGGTTGACCGGCGTCGGGTTGTAGAGCGTGTCGGGCACGAAGGGCACGCGGATCGCGTTGAAGCCCAGGCTCTTGATCTGCGCGATCTGCTGCTTCCAGCCCATCGCCCACAGGAACTGCGGCTGCAGGATGGTCGCGTTGAAGCCGAAATGGCTGATGCCGCGCAGTTGCAGCTCCTGCCCGGCCTCGTCGTAGATCTTGCCGGCGCGGGCGGTGTAGCCCGCGGCCATCGAGAGGGTGCAGGCGGTGGAAAGAAAGACGAGCGCGAACGCTCGCAGCGCTCGCTTCACGAGGCAGTTGTTCATCAGAGGGGGTGACTCCAGGGCAGCGGTCGGCGTGACGGCCTCCGGCGCGCCATGGGCGTGCTTGGCATCGGAGGGGCGCAAGGCACCAGAGCGATGAATCGTCTGTGCGCCAGCCCTCTTAAGATAGGTCGCGCACGCCGATAGTTCAGCGTCTATGCGGTAACGCACAGTAAGGAAAAAAAAACTTCCGGACGCGCATGTGCGATTGCCGGGCACTCCGTGCCGCATCGCGGCGTCGGATGCGCGAACGCCCTGCATGACCCTGCGCAGCGCGCGTGTTCGACACCGCACAGAGTCTGCGCGCGCGGCGTGAGATCGTGCCGTCGAGCGTGGTGCTCGGCGCGAGGTCTTCATGTCATCCACACGTACTGCCCTGGTCCTGGTGGCCGCGATGTTCGCGGCCGGTTGCGGTGGCGGCAGCGGTGGCGATGCGCCGCCGCCGCCGTTGCCGGCGGGCAGCGTCGCGCTGTCTGCGGCGAGCTACGCGGTGGCGCAGAACGTCGGGCTGCTGACGGTCACGGTGAACCGCGCCGACGGCTCGCGCGACGGCAGCGTGGCCTTTGCCACATCCGACGGGAGCGCGCTGGCCGGCACCGACTACACGGCCCGCAGCGGCACCCTCACCTGGGCCAGCGGCGACARTGCGCCCAAGACGCTGTCGCTGCCGATCGGCAACGCGACRGCGAACACGGTCGACAAGACCTTCACCGTGGCGCTGTCGAACCCGACCAACGGCCTGGCACTCGGGGCGCCGGCCTCCGCATCGATCCGCATCACGCCCGCGACCGCCGCGACGGTGCCGGCGGTGCGCGTGCAGGGCAATCGCCTGGTGGATGCCGCCGGCAACGTGCTGCAGCTGCGCGGCGTCAGCTTCAGCGGCTTCGAGTTCGTCGCGATCGGCGGCTGGAGTCCGGGGGACCCGTCCGGCGGGCAGGCCGGGCAACCGGGCGGGCCGAGGTGGCCGGCCCTGCAGGCGTGGCATGCGAACACCGTGCGCTTCACGCTGAACGAGACCTCGTGGCTGGGCCTCACCTGCGTCGACACCGACGGCGTGACGCGCCAGGGCGACCCCGGCGGCAACTACCGCGCCGCCATCGCGACGCAGGTGCAGCAGGCCAACGCCGCCGGCCTGTACGTGATCATCGAACTGCATTGGGGCGCACCGGGCAACGCCTGCCCGATGGTGCAGACGCAGATGGCCAATGCGGACCACTCGCTCGATTTCTGGACCTCGGTGGCGACCGCCTTCAAGGGCAACGGCTCGGTGATCTTCTCGCTCTACAACGAGCCCTACTTCTTCGGCCTGGGCGCCGGGCAGGACGCGTGGCGCGTGCTGATGACCGGTGGCACGCTCGACTACTTTCCCGCGACGAGCGCCACCTCGAACTACCGCAACATCACCGGCCCGTGGCGATCGGTCGGCATGCAGGCGATGCTGGACGCGGTGCGCGCGACCGGCGCCGCCAACGTCGTGCTGGTCGGCGGCACCGAGTTCAGCAACAACCTGGGCGGCTGGCTGGCGAACATGCCGACCGACCCGCTGAAGCAGATGGCCGCGTCATGGCACCCCTACCCGCCGATGCAGCGCCCGACGACGGCCGGCGTCTCGGCCGGCGGCACCGGGTATGCCGTCGGCGCCACGCTGACGCTCGCGAAGCCGAACACGGTGTACGAGCCCGCACAAGTGCGCGTGACGGCCGTGGGCGTGGGCGGCGCGGTGGCGGCGGCGGAGATCGTCACCGCGGGCAGGTACCTGCAGACGGCCCTGCCGACGGCGGCGGTGCCGGCGGCGGCCGGCAGCGGCACGGGCAGCGGCGCGAGCTTCCTGCTCGGCGGCTGGGGCAACCTGTCGAGCACCTGGAGCATGCCGGCGAACTGGCCGGTGGTTCAGGCCTTGTCGGCGCATGTGCCGATCGTCTTCGCGGAAACCGGCGAGCACAACGCACCGGGGACGGCCGGTGCGCCCTTCCTGCAGCAGCTGCTGCCGTTCGCGGGCGCCAACAACTGGTCGGTCATCGGCTGCTGCTGGGACGTCTTCGCCGAGCAGGACAACGTGCTGATCCAGGATGTGGACGGCACGCCCAGCGACGGCTACGGGCGGGTGTTCCGGGACTGGATGACGGGAGTGGCCTGGCAGTAGAAGGCTGGTATCGAGATTTTGTGCGCTATCTAGCAGCCCACAGCGAGCCCACAGCGCCGCTATCATCTCGCCCAGCCATTTTCACTTGGTGATTAGGTGCGGATGGTCAGGCCGGGCTGGGCGTTTGCGCGCCTGGCCCGACCGCTTTTGACGACCCGACATTCGCGAGCACCATGAGCCTTGCCGACCTGCGCGAGGCGCTGAACGCCGAGCTCGCAGCCACCCCCGAGTACTACGATTTCAAGGTGCTGCGCAGCGAGCGCGACGGCCCGCTGTGGCGCGTGACGCTGGTGCCGGGCCACGTGCATGCCGAAGGCCAGCGGCCGGGCGCCGCCTCGGCCCAGGCGCTGCTGGACGACAGCCTGGACGGCGCCTCTGCCTGGTGGGGTGCACCGGCCAAGGGCGGCGCCAGCGTACTGGCCGTGCTGCCCGAGGACGACCAGCTGGTGCTGCAGAACGCCAGCGCCCCGCCGCCGGGGCCCGACTTCCTGATCCGCCTCTACCCGACGCGCTTCCTGAACGCCGTGGCCGACGCCTGGTGGGACACGCCGTGGGCCGGGCGCGCGCTGGCCTGCCTGCCCGACCTGGGCGGCCCGCAGACGCAGGACGAGGGCCCGGCGCTGACCGGCGCGCCGTTCCGCTGGTTGCGGCCGGCGCAGCGCGACGCGCTCTCGCTGGTGCGGCACAGCAGCGCCTTCCTGTGGGGGCCGCCCGGCACCGGCAAGACCACCACGCTGGGCGTGCTGCTGGCCGAATACCTCGACACCCGGCCCGCCGCCCGCGTGCTGCTGCTGTCGACCACCAACCAGGCGGTCGACCTGGCGACGCTCGCGGTCGACAAGGCGCTGCAGAAAGGCCGCCGCGAACACGCGCGCGCCGCGGTGCAGCGGCTGGGCACGCGCTTCGACGCCGCCGCCTATGCCGGCCGCGAGCGCCTGATCCCCAGCGACGACCACGACCTGATCGCCCGCCTAGCCCGCGCCGAGGCTGCCCGCCCGTCATCGCGCGATGGTGCTGCGCTGAAGGCCTGGGCCGACCGCGTGGCCGCGCTGCGCGACGAGCTGCGCCGGGCCTCGCTGCAGGTGCTGCAGCGCTGCCGGCTCGCGACGATGACGACCACGCGCGCCGCGTTCACGCTGAAGACGCTGCGCGAGCTGGCGCCCGACGACGCACCGCCGTTCGACCTGCTGGTGTTCGACGAGGCCAGCCAGGTGAGCCTGGCGCACGCGCTGGCGCTGATGCCGCTGGGCCGCGCGCGGCTGTTCGCCGGCGATCCGCAGCAGCTGTCGC
>NZ_JBFUFQ010000203.1:0-10481 GCF_056403355.1 Rhizobacter sp. P2_H3
CATCAGCACGCTGGCCGCCGAGACGCCGAAGCGGCGCGCCGCCTGCTGGATCAGCAGCGGCGCCGGCTTGCGCTGCGCCGGCGCATCGGCGCCGTGCACCTGCGCGAAATGCCCCAGCAGCCCGGCGGCGTCCAGCACCGCGCGCGCCAGCGGCGTCGGCTTGTTCGTCACCACCGCCATCGGGTAGCGCCCGCCCAGCCGGGCCAGCAGCGCGTCGATGCCCGGATAAGCGGCCCCCTGCGCCGATGGCGTGTCCAGCGTGGCGGCGTCGAAGCGCAGGCGCAAGCGGGCCGCGAGCACCGGCAGGTCGTGCAGCCCGCAGGCCTCGAGCGCGCGCACGATCAGCGCGTCGGGCCCGTCACCGATCCAGCCGCGCACGGTGGCCACGTCGAACGGCGGCAACGCCGCCTCTGCCAGTGCGGCGTTCAGCGCCAGCGCGATGCCGGCGGCGCTGTCGACCAGCGTGCCGTCGAGGTCGAAGCAGAGGGCGGCGACCCGCATCACGCGCTTTCGGCGAGATCGCGGCGCTGCGCGTTGACGCACAGCGCGGCGATCGCCTTCGGGTAGTCGCCGCCGCTGAACACCGCCGAGCCGGCCACCAGCGTGTCGGCGCCGGCGGCCACCACGCGAGCGATGTTCTTCGCGTTGATGCCGCCGTCGACTTCGAGCCAGACCTCGCGCCCGCTCGCGTCGATGCGCCGCCGCGCGGCCTCGATCTTCGGCAGCACGCCCTCGATGAAGGCCTGGCCGCCGAAGCCCGGGTTGACGCTCATCAGCAGCACCAGGTCGAGCTGGTCGAGCACGTGGTCCAGCACGTTCAGCGGCGTCGCCGGGTTCAGCGCCAGGCCGGCCTTCACGCCGAACGACCGGATCAGCTGGACCGTGCGGTCGACGTGCTCGCTGGCCTGCGGATGGAACGAAATGATCGACGCGCCGGCCTGCGCGAACATCGGGATCAGCGCATCGACCGGCTTGACCATCAGGTGCACGTCGATCGGCACCGGCCGGTCGCCGCGCCGGCAGTACGGCGCGATCGCCTGGCACACCATCGGCCCGATCGTCAGGTTGGGCACGTAGTGGTTGTCCATCACGTCGACGTGGATCAGGTCGGCGCCGGCCGCGATGACGGCGCGRACCTCGTCGCCGAGGCGCGCGAAATCGGCCGACAACAGGCTGGGCGCGATGCGGATGGCAGGGTTCATCAGCGGCTCTCCTGGTACAGCGCCTGCACCGGCGACGCGGTGCGGGCCGGGCGCGCGATGCGGATCAGCTCGTCGAGACCGAGGCCGGCCAGGCTGGGCAGCACCAGGCCGGCGCCGCGGAAGTCGCTGTCCTGGGTCCAGAAGGTCGGCGTCACCAGCGTCCACAGGCCGGCGGCCGTGGCGGCACGCAGCCCGTGCGCCGAATCCTCGACGGCCAGCGCCTGCTCGGGCGGCAGGCCCAACGTGTCGAGCGCGAGCCGGTAGATGTCGGGCGCCGGCTTCTTCGCGCGCACCTGGTCGCCGCAGGCGATCACCGCGAACAGGTCGAGCCCGCGCGGGCCCAGCGTGGCGTTGAGCAGCGCGTTGATGTTGGCGGCGGTGGTGGTGCTCGCGATCGCCAGGTGGCAGCCCTGTGCCACCGCTTCGTTCAGCAGGCGCTCCACGCCGTCGCGCAGCGTGACGCCGCCTTCGCTCACCACCTCGCCATAGAAGCGCGTCTTGTCGGCATGCAGTTGCGGCACCAGGGCCAGCAGGCGCTGGCGTTCGGCCGTGCCGAGCGGCAGCGACGCGATGTACGACGCGATGCGCTCCTTGCCGCCCGGCACCTCGAGCAGCTGCCGGTATTCGGCACGGGTCCAGGTCCAGCCGAGCCGGTACTGCTCGAACACGCTGTTGAACGAGATGCGGTGCGCTTCCTCGGTGTCGGCCAGCGTGCCGTCGACGTCGAAGATCAAGGCTTCAATGCTCATGGTCTCGCTCCTGGGGTGGTGCCGGCGAAGACGCGGCTCGCGAGCACGTCTTCGGCCTGCAGGGTGCACAGTTGCTCGCGCGTCAATCGCCGCTCGGCGCCGAACAGCCGCGTCGCGTGGCGCAGCCGGATGCGGTCGAGCGCATTGCGGATCGAGCGTGCGTTGGCGAAATGCGGCTGCTGCCGGCGCAGGCTCAGGTAGCGGGCAAAGGCCGGCTCGGCCGCGTCGTCGAAGCGGTAGTTCAGCCGGGTCAGCATCAGCTGCGCGATCAGCATCAGCTCGGCCTCGCTGTAGTCGGGGAAGTCGATGTGGTGCGCGATGCGCGACGCCATGCCGGGGTTGCTGGCGAAGAAGGTCTCCATGCGGTCCTGGTAGCCGGCGAGGATCACCACCAGGTCGTCGCGCTGGTTCTCCATCACCTGCAGCAGGATCTCGATCGCCTCCTGCCCGTAGTCGCGCTCGTTCTCGGGCTTGTACAGGTAGTAGGCCTCGTCGATGAAGAGCACGCCGCCCATCGCCTTCTTCAGCACCTCGCGCGTCTTCGGCGCGGTGTGGCCGATGAACTGGCCGACCAGGTCGTCGCGCGTCACCGCCACCAGGTGGCCCTTGCGCACGTAGCCGAGCTGGCGCAGCACCTCGGCCATGCGCATCGCGACGGTGGTCTTGCCGGTGCCGGGGTTGCCGGTGAAGCACATGTGCAGCGAGGGCGGCTGCGACTGCAGCCCCTGCTCGGCGCGCAGTTTGTCGATCAGCAGCAGCGCGGCGATGTCGCGGATGCGGCCCTTCACCGGCGCGAGGCCGATCAGTTCGGCATCGAGCTGGTCGAGCATCGCGCGCGCGGCCGACGCTTCGGGCATCTCGCCGGGCGGCTGACACAGACTGTCGCGGTCCTCGTTCATGGCGCGGTCACTCCTGGCGCATTCCGTACCGTTCGCCCTCGGGCGAACGCTGCACGGCGTAACTTTCGATGCTGTAACGCAAGCTTCGGCCCTGCTCTTCGGTGCGGATCAGCCGGAAGCCCGGTTCCACCGCCGGCCGGTTGACGATGAAGGACAGCACCACCGACTCGGTGCCATGCGTCGAGTCGAACGCGGTCAGGCGGATGTAGTGGTCGGGGAAGGTCTTGCGGCACTGCCGGAGCTCCAGCATCACGCCGGCCGCGTCGGACACGTCGAACATCGGGTTGCCGAACATCTCCCAGAAGGTGTTGCGCGGATGCGGGTCGTCGGTGTATTCGATGCCGATGGCCCAGCCCTTGCCGAGGGCGTGGTCGATCTGGCGGACGACCTGCACGTCGCTGAGGTCGGGCAGGAAGGAGAAGGTGCCTTGGGTGATTCGCATGCGAGCTCTCCAGGGGTGTCGAGGATCAAGCCACGGCGAGGGTGGGCACGTAGTCGGAGCTGTCGGTGGGCGTGTAGTTGAAGCTGATCTCGCCCCAGGTATCGAGCGCCGCGCGCAGCGGGCCGCACCATTTCGCCGCCTCGGCCAGGATCGCCGGGCCTTCGTTCGCGATGTCGCGGCCCTCGTTGCGCGCCAGCACCATCGCCTCGAGCGCGACGCGGTTGGCGGTGGCGCCGGCCTGGATGCCCTGCGGGTGGCCGATGGTGCCGCCGCCGAACTGCAGCACCACGTCGTCGCCGAACAGGTCGAGCAGCTGGTGCATCTGGCCGGCGTGGATGCCGCCGGAGGCGACCGGCATCACCTTCTTCAGCGCGCCCCAGTCCTGCTCGAAGAAGATGCCGCGCGGCAAGTCGACCACGGTGTGGGTGTCGCGGCACACGTTGTAGTAGCCCTGCACCGTCATCGGATCGCCTTCGAGCTTGCCGACGGCGGTGCCGGCGTGGATGTGGTCGACGCCGGCCAGGCGCATCCACTTCGCGATCACGCGGAAGCTCACGCCGTGGTTCTTCTGGCGGGTGTAGGTGCCGTGGCCCGCGCGGTGCAGGTGCAGGATCATGTCGTTCTGCCGGCACCAGTGGCTCATCGACTGGATGGCGGTGTAGCCCACCACCAGGTCGACCATCAGGATCACCGAACCGAGCGACTTCGCGAACTCGGCGCGGCGGTACATCTCCTCCATCGTGCCGGCGGTCACGTTCAGGTAGCTGCCCTTGACCTCGCCGGTGGCGGCACTCGCCTTGTTGACGGCGTCCATCACGAACAGGAAGCGGTCGCGCCAGTGCATGAAGGGCTGCGAGTTGATGTTCTCGTCGTCCTTCATGAAGTCGAGGCCGCCGCGCAGGCCTTCGTAGACCACGCGGCCGTAGTTGCGCCCGGACAGCCCGAGCTTGGGCTTCGTGGTGGCGCCGAGCAGCGGCCGGCCGAACTTGTCGAGCCGCTCGCGCTCGACCACGATGCCGGTGGGCGGGCCGGCGAAGGTCTTCACGTAGGCCACCGGGAACTGCATGTCCTCGAGGCGCGCGGCCTTCAGCGGCTTGAAACTGAACACGTTGCCGATGATCGACGCGGCGACGTTGGTGATCGAGCCCTCCTCGAACAGGCTCAGGTCGTAGGCCACGTGGCAGAAGTACTGGCCGGGGTTGTTCGGCACCGGCTCGACACGGTAGGCCTTGGCGCGGTACATGTCGCAGGCGGTCAGGCGATCGGTCCAGACCACCGTCCAGGTGGCGGTGCTCGATTCGCCGGCCACCGCGGCGGCGGCCTCGATCGGGTCGACCCCGTCCTGCGGCGTGATGCGGAACAGCGCCAGGATGTCGGTCGCCTTCGGCACGTAGTCGGCGTTCCAGTAGCCCATCTGGGCGTACTTCAGTACGCCGGCCGAATAGCGTTTCCTGGCATCGGTGATCTGCGTTGCGTCTTTCATGTGGCCCATGGACACTCTCCTTGCTCGGTTGAGTCGAATGTAGGGATCGCGATGCATTCGGAATAATTGATTCTTTTCGTCAACCCATAAGCTTCGACTGATGCTCAAGAACGCCACCTTCCGCCAGCTCGCGGCCTTCCATGCGGTGTCGCGGCTGGGCAGCGTGTCGCGTGCCGCGAGCGAGCTGCACCTGACACAGCCGGCGGTGTCGATCCAGCTGAAGCTGCTGGAGGAGAGCGCGGGGGCGCCGCTGCTGGAGAAGAGCGGGCGCGGCGTGCGCCTGACGGCCGCGGGCGAGCTGATGGCCGGCTATGCGGCGCGCATCCTCGAGCTGTGGCGAGAGGCGGGCGACGAGATGGCGGCGCAGCGCGGGCTGTTCTCGGGCACGCTGCGGGTGGGTGCGGTGACGACGGCGGAGTACCTGCTGCCGCCGCTGCTGGTGGCCTTTGCCGGCCAGCACCCGGAGGTGAAGGTGAAGCTGCAGGTGGGCAACCGCGACGAGATCGTGCGCATGCTGGCGACGCAGGAGGTCGACATCGCGATCATGGGCCGGCCACCGGCCGAGCTGAAGACGACGGCGGTGGCGTTCGCGAAGCACCCGATGGCGTTCCTCGCGTCGCCGGAGCATCCGCTGATGAAGCAGCGCCGGCCGGCACTGGCCGACCTGGTGGAGGCGAACCTGCTGGCGCGCGAGCGCGGCTCGGGCACCCGCACGACGCTGGAGCGGCTCTACAAGGAGGCCGGCGTGCCGCTGCGCATCGGCTCGGAGATGTCGAGCAACGAGGCCATCAAGCACATGTGCGCCGCCGGCTTCGGCGTGGCCTTCCTGTCGCTGCACACCTGCGCGCTGGAACTCGAGGCGGGGCTGCTGGCGGTGCTGCCGATGGCCGGCAACCCGCTGCAGCGGGATTGGTACGCGATGCACCTGGCGTCACGCCGCCTGCCGCAGGTGACGTCGGCGTTCAAGCAGTTCCTGGCGGACGAGGGACAAGGGGTGATCGATGCGCAGCTGCGGGGGCTGCGGCCGGTGGCGAAGCGTCGCGCAGCGGCCCCGAGGAAGGCATCTTCGCGTTGACCCTTCACGTCGACCCGGCCGGCGTCAGCAGCTGCAGTTGCCGCCACGCCGGCGCATCCACCGGAAACGCCACCGCGCCGGGTGCCGCCAGGCACAGGTGCTGCGCGGCCGCGATGCGCTGCCGCTGGTAGCCGCGCCTCAGCACCTCGACGCAATGCGGCGGGCTCATGACCTGCCCGAGGAAATGGCGCACCCCGGACCTGAAGCGGCCCGCCTGGCTGCGCCACCAGGCCGCCACCGCCGCCTGCTGCGGCCACGGCAGGTCTTCGTCCATGTCCATCGCCACGCGGTCATCGGCAGGGTCGTCGCCAGGTCCGGCATCGATGTCGTCCGGTGCCGGACGGTCCAGCCCGAGAGCCGCCAGGTCGGCGCCGGTGATGAAGCTGAAGGCCTCGCCGGCCGGCCGCGCGGTGGCGGGATCGCCCATGCGCTCGATCAGCCACTCGGCATAGCGCACGTCGCCCGTGTGCCCGACGCCCGCGATGAGCGCATGCATTGCTTCGGGCTGAGCCGCCAGCAGCGCCAGCAGCGCGCGTGCGTCGGCTCCGTCCAGCACCTTCAGCACCCAGCGCAATGCACGCTGCTGCCACGGGCTGGACGCCGCCGCCAGCAACGACAAGGCGTCGATCGAACGCCCCCGGTCGCCCAGCAGCAAGGCCGCCGCGGCGGCCCGGTAGCGGCACTCGGCATCGCCATCGGCCAGCGCCCGCAGGCAGGCCGGCAGCAGGTCCACGCGCCCCAGTTCGCCGGCGCAGCGCAGCGCGCGGGCGCGCAGCGACGGGTCGGCATCGTCCAGCGCTGGAGCCAGCGCGGCGCCGGGATCCACGCGGTGGACCGCGCAGCCGGCCAGGCCGATGCGCCGCCACAGCGGCGATGCGGCGTGCAGCATCGCGCGGATCGTCCCGCGCAGGAACTGCGGCGACACCCAGCCGAACGCGGCCTCCAGCATCGGCACCCAGCCGGGCTGCTGCTCGGCCAGCGCCAGCAGTTGCGCCACCTGCCGGCCGTCGCCGCGCTCCAGGGCCAGCAGCGCCAGCGGTGCCGCGGCCCACGGCGTGCCGTCGGCCAGCAGGCGCCTGCAGGCATCCCAGGCCGTCGACGCCTCGCGCAGCCCGTCGACATGCGCCGCCAGCCGGCTGTCGAGGGCCTCCAGGTCGTCGAGCAGGTAGTGCGGCTGCGCGACGGCCAGGCTGCGCAGGTGCCACAGGAAGGCGGCCTGCCCCGCATGCTCCTCGGCGATGTCCTCGTACCGGTCCATCGGCCTCAGGGCTGCTGGCGGGCCCGGTAGCGGTACGGCGGCCCCGGCAGCTCGTCGTCATCGGGCAGCTCGCCCGGCGACGCGAGGAACGGGTTCGTTCCCGGATCGAGGCCTTGCAGCCATGCATCCCAGAACGCCTCGTTCTGCGCAGGATCGTAGGCCTGCCCCGGGTCACAGGCCTGCGGCGGCACGGGCGCCCCCTCGGACGGAAAATTCTCGAACAGGTCTGGCTTGCGCTGCGCGAGCTCCACGTCGATGGCATGGAAGCGCAGCAGCCGGTGCATGCACGCCTCCCACCAGTCGTCGAAGGGCCGGGGATCGTTCAGCACATGGCGCACGAGGCTGCGCATCCACACCGCCTCGCGGCCCGGATCGGGATCGGTGCCCAGGTCGTGCAACGCGTTGTCCAGCAGCGTGATGGCCGCCCGCAGCGGCCCGAGCACCGGGCCGGCCCACACGCTCTCGTCGAGGTCCACCCGCACGCAGTACGCCGGGTGCACCGCGCCGGCCCACGCCGCTGTGATGTACAGCACGGCCTCGTGGTGCTGGCCGGAGGCGGAGAAGCGCTGCACGATCCACTCGGCGCTGGCGATCAGCAAGGCCAACCTGGCCTTGCCGGTCAGCAGCGGCAAGCGTTCGTCGGCCCCGGCGTCGGTCAGGTAGTACGCGTCGGACTCCCAGGCGTCCCAGGCAAAGGGGTAGTCATCGACGGCGATGCCGGCGGCGGCGAGGTAGTCGCGTGGTGGGCTCATTCGGATCTCACGGGGAGGGTTGGCGCGGGGCGCCGAGGCGGTACGGTTCGCCGTCGAAGCCGAGGCGCAGCATCTCCTGCGGCGAGCGCAGGTAGCGGTTGGTGCTGCCGTCGAGGCGGGCCAGGAAGCGGGCGGCCAGGGCCTCGCGCTGCGCCGGCTGGTAGTCGAAGCCGGGATCGAGCAGCTCCGGCGGCAGCGCCGGGCCGCGATGCGCGGCGATGAAGCGCTGCCAGTCCTCGGGGTTGTCGAAGTCGTTGCGGGAGTGCGCCGGCCCCTGCGGTGCGTGGGCATGCTGTTGCACCCGCGCGATGGCCAGCTCGAACCAGTCGACGAAGGCCGGGCGTTCGGCCTGCGGCATGACGTGCTGCACCACGTGGGCAGCGTGGAACGTCTCCCGGACCGGGGCGTGGATGCTGTCCCAGTACGTGGCCCGGTCCATCCCCTTCCACAGGTACACCGCCACCTCCAGCAGCGCCGACAACGCCGGCGGCGCATCCGGCGCCGTGCGCACGCTGCCCGCAGAAGGGTCTGCGTAGCGCCAGTCGACCTGGTACGCGAACGCCGCCTCGGCCAGCTCCAGGCAGGACGCCGCCTCGGCGGCGGCATCCATGAAGCGCACGGCGGCCCAGGACAGCAGCCCGGCGCACAGGCTCAGCTGGCCGCACAGCGTGGTGTTGTCCAGCTTGCGCAGCAGCGGCGTCACCGCGTTCGCCGGCCCGCAGTGCTGCTGCGCGCCGCGCCACGCGAAGTCGATCGGCGCGTGACGGATCGACGCGGGAATCCAGGGTGGCAGGCGGGCAGGCATGGGCGCTGGAGCGAGGTGGGGTCAGCTGCAGGCGGTGGTCGGCGGGCAGGTCGGCTTCTTCATCTCCAACTGGCCCTCCTTGTTGCGCTCGCACAGCCAGATGTCCAGGCAGCCGGCCTCCTCGATCGCGCAGATGAGGTGCGCGCAGCTCTGCTTGCAAGGCGACTCCTTGGTCTGCCCGTTCGCCGGCCCACCCGGCCAGTCGATGGCGAGCAGCAGCGATCCGCCATTGGGCTGCGGGTGGGTCAGGAAGATCTCGTCGATGATCTTGGGCTCCGCATGCGCCGGGTAGTTGGGCGTCATGCCTTCGTAGCTGTGGTACTGGAACGGCGTCTTCTCGCGGCCGGATCCGAAGCACGCCATCGTGCCGTGCGTATCCCGTTCGATGGGGTCGTAGTCCTGGCCCTTCGCCTGCGCCTTGGCCTGCTTCTTCAGCTGCGATTGCGGGATGCTGGGCTGGAAACTGGCGTAGTCGCGTTGCGCCGGGGTCATGCTCAGGCGCTTCTCCTTGGTGCTCACGCCCACCGCCCAGCCATTGCCGAGGCCGCCCTTGCTGCTGCCGCGCACATGTTCCGCGGTGCCGCTGGAATCGCGAAACACGCCGTGCGTCACGGTCTGGCTCTTGTCGAGCTGCGGGTTCGCCTTGCGCGCAGCGGCATTCTTGGTTTCGAGCGCCTGGCAGTCGGTGCCGAAATCCGGCGGCCCCTTCTCGGCCATGCTGGCCCCGGTGGCACCGCCCGAGGGGTTGCCGTGGTTGTGCGTCGTCAGGTCCATGAAGCGGGTGGCATTCGCGCCCTCCACCATCACGTCCATCGACCAGGCGGCGAACTTCATCGGCCCGGTGATGTTGTGCGAGACGACGTTCATGCCGAAGCTGCGCGTCGCCGCCTCGTCGCCGGTGCTCTTGCTGTAGGTCGAGCTGTTCTTCTTGCCCACCTCCTGGCCGCCGATCTTGACCGTGCGGCTGCCTCGCGCGGTGTCCTTCGCGAAGGCGGTGTTGGGGTACGGGATCGGCACCGGCCCGGCCGGTGGCCCGGGTGGCGACAGGCAGACGTCGGGCATCGCCGCGATCGAACGGTTCGTCGAGGCCTTGCCCGACACCTCCAGCCCGTTCGCGAAGACGTTCCTGCCCATGGCCTCACCCCCGGCGCTCGAAGGCGGTGACGAGGGCGACACGCTCGCCGTTGTCCTCGCCGGCGTGCAGCAGCGTGTGATGGCTCGGCGCGTACGCCTTGGCACCGGCCTCGAAGGCCCAGCCCAGCAGGCAGGGGAAGATTGCAGCCCCGACCTCGCCGATGGACTGCGCCGGGTGCCAGGTCTCCACATGCCCCTTGGGCCGGCGTGACACACCCTCCGGCGGCAGTCGGTCGAGCCGGCCGGCGGCGATCGCCGCCTCCTTGAACTTGAAGCGTTCGCCGTTGTGATCGCTGACCGTGAAGTTCAGATCGAAGAACGGCACCTGCGCCATCTCGAGCGCCTGCTGCATGGCCTGCGTCAGGCCGTCGCCGAGCACCGGATCGTTCTCGTTGCCGCCGTCGCCGCTCGCCTCGCGGCCCACGCCGATGCCCTGGATCAGCAGCTCGTCCGCATCGAACGCCCCGCTGCGCCCGACCAGCACGGCGCAGGCCGCTTCGCCGGGCAGGAAGCCGTTGCTGTTGGTGCCGCATTTCAGGCGCCTGCGGCGCATGTAGTGCGCGACGACGACCTGGCGCAGGAAGCTCTCGACCCCCACGATGATGCAGCCGGGCGCGCCGTGGCGCCCGATGAGGTCGTCCGCGACCTGCAGCGCCGTCAGGATGCCGGTGCGCCCGCCCGC
>NZ_JBFUFQ010000204.1:0-10473 GCF_056403355.1 Rhizobacter sp. P2_H3
GTGCTGGCCATGCTGCTGGCCTGGCTGATCTCGCGCTGGCTGCAGTCCATCGTCACGCGCCCGATCCTCGCCATCGGCCAGGTGGCGCGCGAGGTGGTCGACCAGCGCGACTACTCGCGGCGTGCCGAACGCATCAGCGACGACGAGGTCGGCGTGCTGGTCGATTCGTTCAACCGCATGATGGCCGAGGTGGAGCGGCATGCGCTCGACAACCAGCAGGCGCTGCTGAAGATCGAGCAGGAGATCGCCGACCGGCGCCAGGCGCAGCAGGAGGTGATGCGCTTCAACGAGCAGCTGGAAAGCCGGGTCGGCGAACGCACCGCGCAGCTCGAGGCGTCGAACCGCGAGCTGGCGCTCGCAACCGAGGCGGCGGAGAAGGCCAACCGCGCGAAGTCGGAGTTCCTCTCCAGCATGAGCCACGAGTTGCGCACGCCGCTCAACGCGATCCTGGGCTTCGGCCAGCTGCTGGAATCCAACGCCCATGCGCTGCCCGACACCAAGCGCGTCGAGTTCACGCAGCAGATCTTGAAGGCCGGGCGGCACCTGCTGAACCTGATCAACGAGATCCTCGACCTGGCGCGCATCGAATCGGCCAACCTGATGCTGTCGCTGGAGCCGGTGGGCCTGGCCGACATGCTGCGCGAATGCGAGACCATGATCAGCCCGGCGGCCGACCAGCGCGGCATCCGGCTGTTCTTCCCCGACGACAGCGGCCTGAGCGTGATCGCCGACCGCACGCGGCTCAAGCAGGTGCTGCTCAACCTGCTGTCGAACGCCGTCAAGTACAACCGCGAGCGCGGCACGGTGGTCGTGGAATGCACCGCGCTGGCCGACGAGCGGGTGCGCATCTCGGTGCAGGACACCGGCAGCGGCCTGCGGCCGGAGCAGCTCGCGCTGCTGTTCCAGCCCTTCAACCGCCTCGGCCAGGAAGCTGGCAACGTCGAGGGCACCGGCATCGGCCTGGTGGTGACGAAGCGGCTCGTCGAGCTGATGGGCGGACGCATCGAGGCGAGCAGCACCGCCGGCATCGGCAGCGTGTTCGCGATCGAGCTGCGCGCGGCGCACGAGATGCCGCCCAGCGCACCGTCCACCGGCCACGGCGAGCTGCGCAGCGGCCTCGCGCCCGACGACCAGGACGACACGCCGCTGCTGCTGTACGTGGAGGACAACCCGGCCAACCTGCAGCTCGTCAGCGAGATCGTCGCGCTGCGCGGCGACATCCGGCAGATGTCGGCTCCGGATGCGCAGCTCGGCATCGAGCTGGCCCGCGCGCACCGGCCGCAGATCATCCTGATGGACATCAACCTGCCGGGCCTGAACGGCAAGGATGCGCTGGGCGTGCTGCTGGCCGACCCGGCCACCGCCCACATCCCGGTGATCGCGCTGACCGCCAACGCGATGGCCGGCGACGTGGCGCGCGGCCTCGCGGCCGGCTTCTTCCGCTACGTGACCAAGCCGATCGCGATCGACAAGCTGAACAAGGCGATCGACGACGCGCTCGCGCGGGTCGCCGACGACCGCTGACCCCACCCCGCACTTGCAACCGATTGTTCGACGCAATGGATGCCCATCGCCCGGGCATTCATGAAAGCGCTTTCTCATCTTGTTGCAAAGCGCCGCCCCGCGGCGGCCTGCCCGCTTCGAGAATGCCCGGGCACTGCCGGCGCGGCCGGTGGAAAGACACCTTCGAGGGAGTGAGCATGTCGGGCACAAGAAGAGGATTCATGGGATGGCTGGTGGCGGCGTTCGCCGCGCTGGCCTGCTTCGCGGCACCGGCCGGGGCGGCCGACTTCACGCAGGGCGTGACCAGTTCGGGCAGCACCGCGACGATCTGGTTCAAGTCGAGCGTCGCGACCACCTGGGTCGACGTCCACTACCAGGTCAACGGCGGCGCGCAGCAGAACCTGCGCATGGGCTACAACAGCGCGGCCGCGCGCTACGAGCAGGTCGTGACCGGCGTCGCGTCGGGCAACACGCTGGGCTATTTCTTCACCTACAACAACGGCGCGCCGGCCTATGACTCGGCACGCTTCACCGCCACGGTGGGGGGCGGCACGACGACGCCGCCGCCCGCGGCCAGCGGCGCGATCTGCTTCTACGAGCATGTCGACTACCAGGGCGCCTCGTTCTGCGCCGATGCCGACAGCAGCTGGATCGGCAGCACCTGGAACGACCGCGCCTCGTCGGTCAAGGTCAAGAGCGGCTACCAGGTCGACCTGTTCGACGACATCAACTACGGCGGCCGCAAGCTCACGCTGAGCGCCGACACGCCCAACCTCGTGAACGTGAACTTCAACGACATCGTGTCGTCGTTCCGCGTGCGCCAGGGCAACGGCGGCGTCGACCTGCCGGTGGGCAACGGCGTGATGACGATCAAGCTGGTGAACGGCACCAACGGCGCGTTCGCCGACAACCAGGTCTACTGGTCGATCATCGGCTACAACCCGGACACCAAGGTGCTGTCGCACGTCGATGCGAGCGGCCGCCTGATCCCGGCCGCGGTCGCCGACAACGACGCCGCCAACCGCGTCGCGAAGAACGGCCAGAACTATGCGAACTACTTCAACAAGCTGAGCGACGCCGGCTGGGTCTCGATCCCGAAGATCGATTCGGGCCGCATGTTCATCAGCCTCGGTTCGCCGATGTTCATCAAGATCAACGTCGCCGGCGACGGCCGCCTGGGCTTCGCCGGGCCCGACCTCGGCAACCCGGGTGACCCGAACCAGGACGTGAACTTCGAGTGGATCGAGTTCACCGTCGACAACAGCGGCTACCACGGCAACACGACGCGCGTGGACCAGTTCGGCTTCCCGATCAAGACGCGCCTGCTCGGCAAGGACGGCTACGACCGCACGCTGGGCGACAACGCGTCGCGGGCGCAGATCTTCGCCGACTTCGAGGCGCTGCCGCAGGCCGAATTCCGCGCGCTGGTGCAGCGGCCCTACCGCATCATCGCGCCGGCCAAGTCGGTGTTCGGCGCCGGTCGCGCGCAGGGCAACTACTTCGCGTCCTACGTCGACCAGGTGTGGAGCCGCTACGCCGGCACCGACCTGGTGTTCAGCGCCGAGGCCGGCACCTTCCGCGGCCGCGTGATCGGCAACGACTTCGTGTTCTCGAAGGACGGCGGCCCGCAGAACCTGTACATCCGCGGCAAGCCGACGACGCAGGGCATCCTCGAGGCGTCCGGCAACCTGGCGAGCGGCAATTCGCAGGAACTGGTGGTGCAGGCGCAGATCGCCGCCGCGTTCAACCGCCACCTGCTGATCAGCGTCGACCCGTCGCAGTGGAGCAATTCGTCGGCGTACTACCCGGCCGGCCCTGCCAACTACTACGCGAAGTTCTGGCATGACCACAGCATCGACGGGCTGGCGTACGGCTTCGCCTACGACGACGTGCGCAGCAAGAGCACGCTGCTGGAGCACCCGACGCCGCGCGGCATGATCGTCACGGTGGGCTGGTAAGCCCGCAGGCCCATCCGCAGGCTTGTGCCGGTACGCGTGTCCCGCGGCCGGCGCTCAAGCAGGCCCGGGCCGGGCCGATAAGAAAAGGCGCCGTCCGCATGTCGCGGGCGGCGCCTTTTTCGTTCTGCCCGCGCCGTGAATCGCCTTCCCTTCCCGGTCCTCCGGTTGCCGCCCCGCCTGCTGGCCGCGCTCGCCGGCGCAGCGCTGTGGTGCGCCGGCATGCCGGCCACGGCACAGGGCGACGAGGCCGAGCAGAAGGCGACCCTGGTCTTCAACCTGCTGCTGTTCGTCGACTGGCCGGTCGACGTGCTGCCGCCCCAGGCGCCGGCGCTCGCGCTGTGCATCGACGGCGCGAGCCCGCTGCAGCCGGCGGTGAAGGCGCTGGAGGGCCGCATCGTGCGCCACTGGCGCCTCGACGTGCGCGAGCTCTCGTCCGCCGGCAGCTGGTCGGCCTGCCATGCCGCGCTGCTGGACAGCCCGTCGAACGCGCCGGTGCGTCCGCCGGTCGGCACCTTGCTGATCTCGGATGGCGACGCCGCGCCATCGGTGCGTGCCGCGGTGGCGCTGCACCGTTCCGGCAGCCGTGTCGTGTTCGACATCGACCTCGCGACCGTCCGCGAGTCGCGCCTGCAGGTCAGCTCGAAGCTGCTGCGCGTCGCCCGGCGGGTGACCGAATGACAGGCGGGCGAATGATGAGCCTCATCGAGCGCCGCCGCGATCCGTTCCGCGTGCAGCCGGGGCCGCAGCTCGGGCGCCGGCTGATGCGCGCGGTGGCGCTCAGCGTCAGCACCGCGCTGCTGGTGGCCGGGCTCAGCTTCGACGCCTACGTGTACTTCTCGCTGCGCAGCGCGATGGCCGACGACCTGACCGCGCAGGCGCACATCGTCGCCGACAACAGCTCGGCGGCGGTGCTGTTCGGCGACAGCGGCGGCGCCGCGCAGACGCTCTCCGGCCTGCAATCGTCCGAGGCCATCGAAAGCGCCTCGCTGCACGACCTGCAGGACCGCATGGTCGCCGCCTACGGCGCACCCGGCCTGCGCACGCAGCGCGTCGACCCCGCGCCGCTGCCGCCTTCGCTCGCGAGCGAAGGCCACCGGTTCGCGCAGAACCGCCTGCAGGTGCGCGTGCCGGTGCGCGAGGGCGACCGCGTGGTCGGCCACGTGCTGCTGAGCGCGAGCCTGCGCCCGCTGTACGAGCGCGTCGCCGCCTTCGTCGCGATCACGCTGGTGGTGAGCCTGGTGTCGTTCGCGCTGGCGTATGCGCTCGCGATCGGCATCCGCCGGCAGATCGAGGGCACCGAGAAACGCCTGGACTACCTCGCCCACTACGACCCGGTCACCGGGCTGCCGAACCGGCATGCCGCCAACGAGCAGATCCAGCGGCTGATCGCGACGGTCGGCCGCACCAGCGAGGGCTTCGGCCTGCTGCTGCTCGACCTCGACGACTTCAAGCTCGTCAACGACACGCTCGGCCACGGCGTCGGCGACGAGCTGCTGCGCGCGCTGGCCGGGCGCTTGACCAAGTTCATGCGGCCGACCGACGTGGCGTTCCGCTTCGGCGGCGACGAGTTCGTGATCCTGTCGCCGCGCGTCGTCGACCCGGTGCAGCTGCAGGCGCTCGCGAACGCGGCGATGCGTGCGTTCGACGAGCCGCTGACGGTGGGCGCGCAGCTGCTGCGGGTGCGCGGCAGCGCCGGTGTCGCGCTGTACCCGAACGATGCGCCCGATGCGGCCTCGCTGGTGCTGGCCGCGGACACCGCGATGTACGAGGCCAAGCGCATGGGCAAGAACACCTTCGCGCTGTTCCAGCCCCGCATGCTGAACGACACGACGCGGCGCGTGCAGCTCGAAGCCGACCTGCGCGAGGCCGTCTCGCACCAGCAGCTGCGGCTGCTGTACCAGCCGATCGTCGACCTCGCCACGCAGCGGCTGGTGGGCGTGGAGGCGCTGCTGCGCTGGGAGCATCCGCGGCTCGGCCAGGTGTCGCCGGTCGAGTTCATCCCGATCGCCGAGGCCAGCGGGCTGATCGTCGACATCGGCCAGTGGGTGCTGCATGCCGCGTGCCGGCAGATCCGCAGCTGGCACGACGGCGGGCAGCGGCTGCACGTGGCGGTGAACGTCTCGGCGCTGCAGATCCGGCGCGGCATCCAGGCGCAGATCGATGCGGCGCTGCGCGCGTCGGGCGCCGACCCGCGCGCGCTGCAGATCGAGATCACCGAGCATTCGATGGTCGAGGACCTCGCGAGCAACGTCGCGCAGCTCGAAGCCGTGCGCGCGCTCGGCATCCAGGTGGCGGTCGACGATTTCGGCACCGGGCTGTCGTCGCTCGCGTACCTGAAGCGGCTGCCGATCGGCAAGCTGAAGATCGACCGCGCCTTCGTGAAGGACCTGCCGGACAGCAGCGACGATGCGGCGATCGCGTCGGCCATCATCTCGATGGCGCACAGCCTGTCGCTGACCGTCGTCGCCGAAGGCATCGAGACGGCGGCGCAGCGCGACTTCCTCGCCACGCAGCACTGCGATTTCGCGCAGGGCTTCCTGTACAGCAAGCCGGTGAGCGTGCAGGCGATCGACGCGATGCTCGCCTCGGGGCGCGTCCTGCCTGCACTCGCTGCCCCCTAGGCGACTCGCGCCGCAGCCTCGCGCGCCACGGCCGCCAGCGCGGCGTTGAGGCGCTTCGCATCGGCCTGGCTGTCCGTCAGGTAGGCGGTGATGACCAGCGGCGCGCGGTTCGGCGGCCACACCACCGCCACGTCGTTGGTGGTGCCGCGCGCGCCGGTGCCGGTCTTGTCGGCGGCGCGCCAGTCGGGCGGGAGCCCGGCGCGCAGGCGATCGGTGCCGGTGCGCACCGCCTCCATCCACGCCACCAGCCGCGCGCGCGAGGCCTCGGAGAGGGCCTTGCCGAGCAAGGCACTTTGCAGCGCGATCGCCATCGAGCGCGGCGTCGTCGTGTCGCGCGGATCGCCGGGGCGGGCTTCGTTCAGCGCCGGCTCGGTGCGGTCCAGCCGCGTCTGCGTGTCGCCCAGCGTGCGCGCGTAGCGCGTGATCGCGGCCGGCCCGCCGAAGCTCGCGAGCAGCAGGTTGGCCGCGGCGTTGTCGCTGACCAGCACGGCCGCTTCGCACAGCTCGGCGATGCTCATGCCGTTGCCGCCGACGTGCTTTTCGCTGACGGGCGAGTGGCTGACCAGCATCTCGCGGCGCACCGCGACGCGGCGGTCCAGCCGCTCGATGCCGGCGTCGACGCGCTGCAGCGCCAGCGCCGCGGCCAGCCATTTGAAGGTGCTGCACATCGGGAAGCGCTCGCCGAGGCGGTGGCCGTCGAAGCGGCCGGTGGCGGTGTCGAGCACCGCGATGCCGAGCCGGCCGCCGGACTCGGCCTCGATCGCCGCCCAGCGGGGGTCGGGTGCCTGCTCCAAGTTTTTCTGGGTGGCGTGTGCGGGCACCACGGCGCAGGCGATCGGCATCGCGGTGGCCAGCGACCCCGCGAGCATGCTGTTGAACTGTCTTCTTTGCATTCTGGAAATCCTCGTGGCTTGTCGGTTCGGAGAGCGTGCACGATAGCCATCGCCCCGGCTTCGCTCAAACACTGCTTTCGGGGGCGAGCCCCCAGATAATCCGGGGCATGCAACTTCCGCTGAATGCCATGCGCGCCTTCGAAGCGTCGGCGCGCCACCTGAGCTTCACGCGCGCCGCGCTGGAGCTGTGCGTGACGCAGAACGCCGTCAGCGCGCAGGTGAAGAACCTGGAGCAGCGGCTGGGCGTGGCGCTGTTCCGCCGCCTGCCGCGCGGGCTGGCGCTGACGGACGAGGGGGCCGCGCTGCTGCCGATGCTCAGCGAGAGCTTCGAGCGCATGCGGCTGGTGCTGGAGCAGTTCGAGGGCGGCCTGCGCCGCGAGGTGCTGACGGTGGCGGTGGTCGGCACCTTCGCGGTCGGCTGGCTGCTGCCGCGGCTCGCGGCCTTCCGCCGCGACCACCCGTCGATCGACCTGCGCGTGCTGACGAACAACAACCGGGTCGACCTCGCGGCCGAGGGGCTGGACTGCGCGATCCGCTTCGGCGATGGCGCCTGGCACGGCACCGAAGCCGAGCCGCTGCTGGAGGCGCCGCTGTCGCCGGTGTGCACGCCGGCCATCGCGCGGCGGCTGCGCACGCCGGCCGCGCTGGCGGACGAGACGCTGCTGCGCTCGTACCGTGCCGACGAGTGGGCGCGCTGGTGTACCGCCGCGGGCATCGAGCCGCCGCTGCTGCGCGGGCCGGTGTTCGATTCGTCGATCGCGATGGCGGCTGCCGCGGCGCAGGGGATCGGCGTCGCGCTGCTGCCGCCGGCGATGTTCGGCGAGGAGTTGCGCACCGAGCGGCTGGTGCAGCCGTTCGCGCTGGGCGTGTCGCTCGGGCGCTACTGGATCACGCGGCTGAAGTCGCGCACGCCGACGCAGGCGATGCGGGTGTTTCAAGGCTGGGTGATCCACCAGGCGGCAGAACACTCGACGAAATAGCTGTACACCTATACAGTACGCGCCCGGTTCATCCATTCACTCATCCACGCCACGCTCATGACCGACACCACTGACGACACCGTGCTGATCCAGGAAGCGCGCCACTGGGAAGACGAGACCTGGATTGCCCAGGTGATCAAGAACGAGGACGACGACGGCTGGGCCGTCTCGATGACGCTGCGCGGCGAGGCCGAACCGGCGCTGGTCGGGCCCTGGACCATGGGCCGCGACAAGAAGAACCCGAAGCCGCTGGATGCACCGGCCTTCCACACCCTGGTCAAGACCGCCCACGAGGTGCGGCGCCGCCATGAGCAGCAACTGCAGGCGCGGCTGCACAAGAAGATCTGGATCGGGAACGGCGCCCATGAAATCGTCGTGACGCTCGACATCGTGCCGGACGACGACGATCCCTACGCGATGCTGGCGGCCCGCAATGCCGAGGGCCGGGAAGTGGCCCGCAAGCGCGTCGAGGCCGGGTTCCGGCTGACGGCCGAGACGGCCGAGGCCTGGCTCGCGCGCGAGCTCGCTTGACGCGACGACTCCGGCGGCTTCGACGCGCCGCGGTGCTGGCCGGCACGCTGCTCGCAGCCGGCGTGGCCCAGGCAGAACCCGAGGCGAGCGATGAAGGCGGGCGCGGCGACGCCGATGCACCGATCCAGACCTTCACGCTGCTCGGCTACGAGCGCGTGCGGCTGCCGCAGGGCGAGCGCATGGGCCTGGTGGGCGGCTCGCTGCTGTTCAACGCCGGCGCCGGCTGGGCGTTCGGGCCGGCCGTGTATGGGGCGGCCACCGGGCAGCGCGGCGGCTTGTTCGTCGCCGGGGTCGAAGTGCAGCACCGCTGGCAGTTCAGCCCCGGCTGGACGCTGGCCACGGGCCTGTACGCGGGCGGCGGCGGTGGCGCATCCGCCCCGGTGGGCTCGGGCCTGATGCTGCGGCCTGCGCTGACGGTGATGAAGGACATCGGCCCGGCGCTGCAGCTGGGCATCTCGGCGTCCGCCGTGAATTTCCCGAGCGGCGAGATCAAGAGCGGGCAGCTGGGCCTGGCTCTCGCATGGCGCGGTGGCTTCACGCACCTCGCGGGAGAGCACGGCGGCGCGGCCAGCACGTCGAGCGGCCTCACCGGCCTCGGCTTCGACCGCATGGCGCTGACCGCCACCACCTACCGCTTCGATGGCGCACCGCGCCCGGCGGCCGGGCTGGCGGGTGCGCGCGCGGAACGCCGATTCGCCAACGGCTGGTCCTGGGGTCTCGAGTCGGCCGCTGCGGCCAGGGGCGACGCGGCGGGCTACATGGAGATCCTGGGCACGGTCGGCGCGAGCTTCGCGCCCTGGCCCGAGTTGCTGCCCACCTRGCGCGTCGGCGCGCGCGTGGCCGGTGGGCTGGGGGGTGGCGGTGCCGTGCCGACCGGCGGCGGCCTGATCGGCAAGGCCACCGGCACGATGGAGTGGAGCCCTGCCCCCGGCTGGACGATCGGTGGCGAGTACGGCCGCATCCGCGCCGCCCACGGCGACCTGCGCGCCCGCCAGGCCCAGTTGTGGCTCGGCATCGACCTCGAACCCGGCCACGACGGGCGCACGATGCCGCCGCGCGTCGTGCGCACCGAATGGGTCGCGGTGCTGCAGCACCAGGCCCGCGTGCTGCGCCAGGATGGCAGCCGCCAGTCGCTCGACACGATCGGCCTGAAGCTGAACCGCTACGTCGACGACTTCGTCTACGTCAGCGGCCAGGCGCACAGCGCGTACGCCGGCCATGCCGGCGCCTATTCGACGGGGCTGATCGGCGCCGGCATCGCGAGCCGGCCGGGCACGCCGGTGCGGGTCGGCATCGAGGCGCTGGCGGGTGCGGCCGGTGGTGGCGGTGTCGCAACGGCCGGGGGCGCGATCCTGCAAGGCGTTCTGTGGGCCGGCTGGGCCGCAACACCGCGCAGCGAATGGCGGCTCGGTGCCGGGGCGATGCAACCGCTGCGTGGGAGCAAGGCAACACCGTTGGTCGAGCTGGCCTGGAGCCGCGCGTTCGGAATGTCCGGTTGGTGACTTTTGCGCGGCTTGGCGGGGCGGGTGGGGGGCTGGGCTGGTGGCTCATGCCGAGGCGGTCGACGCCCCTGGGGGGCGCCGACTCCACGAAGAAGCTCGGCTTCGTGGGTGCATCGCCAAACTCCCTCCGCTCACTTCGTTCGCTGTGGTCAAACAGTGGCGATGAGTATGTCTACGAAGCGCGCTGGCGCGCGCCACCCCCGAAGCCAAGCTTCTTCGTCGCCTCAGAAATCGCCCCCAGCCCAGCCCCCCACCCGCCCCGCCGCGCAACACCACCCGTTCTTGTTGGGGGAAAAGACTGAAGTGACCGACGAGCATGCGAGCGTTGGCGCGCTTCGTCGGTCACTTCAGTCTTTCCCCCCAAACACAGACGGGCGGTGGTCGCAAAGGCGCGGGTGGGGAGGCTGTGGAGCGCCAATCAGGACGGGGCGATGACCGCACCGGCCGGCGAGCCACAGCCCCCCCACCCGCGCCTTTGCCCGCAC
>NZ_JBFUFQ010000205.1:0-10437 GCF_056403355.1 Rhizobacter sp. P2_H3
GCGCTGTGCTATGCCTCGGAGGGCATCGTGGGCGCGCTGTACACGCAGATCCAGCGCGGGCTGCTGCAGGCCGCGCCGTTCGACGCTGCGGCGCTGAAGTTCTTCGAGGTGCACATCCACGTCGACGACGGGCACGCCGACCAGCTCGAATCGGTGCTGCTGCCGATGCTGCGCACGCCGCAGGAGGTGCTGCTCGTCGAAGAGGCGATCCGTGCCGCGCTGGACGCGCGCTGCGCCTTCTTCGACGGCGTGCTGCGCGAGGCCGAGCGCGCCGTCGCGGCCTGAGGGTGGCCGTGCACACGCCGCCGGATTGGCTGCAGGGGCTGTTCGCGGTGCTGCCGACGCCGATGGTGAGCGGCGGCGGGCTGGACCTCGACGGCCTGGACCGCGTCGTCGAGCACTACCTCGACGGCGGTGCCGCCGGGCTGGTGCCGGCCAGCATTGCCGGCGAAGGCGACCTGCTCGACGACGCGGAGCGCCGGGCCGTGATCCAGCGGGTGGTGCGGCGCGCTGCCGGCCGTGCGCCGGTCGCTGTCGGCGTGCTGGACGAGCGCACCGATCGCGCGCTGGCGCAGGCCCGCGTCGCCGCCGGCTGCGGAGCGGGCGCGCTGCTCGTCAAGCCGCCGCGCGGCGATGCGCAGCAGATCCTCGCCCATGTCGGCGCGATCGCGCTGGCGATGCGCATGCCGATCGTGCTGCTCGACCACCCGAAGTTCGGTGGCCTGCTGCCGCCCAGCCTGCTGCAGGTGCTGGTGGATGGCGTGCCCGAGATCGTCGGCATCAAGGTGGAGGACGAGCCCACGGCGGACAAGATGGCGCGGCTGAGAACCCTGCTCGGGCCGCGCCTGCGGCTGTTCGGCGGGCTGGGCGGCGTGCATTGCCTGCAGGAACTCGAACACGGCGCCGACGGCTTCTTCACCGGCTACCCGCATCCGCGCGCGTTGGTCGACGTGATGGACTGCTGGCGGCGCGGCGAGCGGGCCGCCGCCGTGGCGGCCAACGCGCGGATGCTGCCGGTCGCGCTGCGCGAGCAGGCCGACCCGGACACGATGATCCTGCAACGCAAGACCCTCCTCCGCGATGCCGGGGTGCTGCGCGAGGCGGTCGTGCGGCCGCGGCCGCCGGCCCGCTGGCCGGCATAGCCCGCGCCGGCTGCCGAGACTACTGCACCGTTTCCTTCGCCGCGGCCTTGGCCTTCTTGGCGTGGCTCTTCGCCTTGGCCTTGTGCACCTTGGCCTTGGTCTTGTGCACGGTGCTCGACGGCTCGTCGGTCACGGCGCCCTTGACGTTCTCGGTGCCTTGCTTCGCGGTCTCGGCGGTCGCCTTGGCGCCCTCCTTGACGGCGGTGCCGGCCTGCGCGAACGCGTTACCGGCCGCGAACAGCAGGGCGAGGATGGATATGAGTTTCTTCATCGATGTCCTCCAGAGTGGGTGCTTATCATCGGCGCCCACACACGCCCGAGGTGTCGGACGCCTCCGCCGCGCGCTGTAGGACCGAAGGCTGGACCTCAGGGCATTCCCTCGGGTCGCCGAGCGGGCCTGTAATTTGCTTTACAGTCCGCGAAGTTTTCTGAAACCCAGTTTTCATGACCGTGACGCCCCCTTCCGCCGGCTCCCCTCATTGGGCGGGCCGATTCGCCAGCCTGCCGGTGCTGCAGCAGGTGGCCGCCGGCATTCCGGCGATGCCCGCCGCGATGCAGCGCATGGGGCAGGCCGTGCTGGCGCACCCTTTCAGGGCGGCCACGCTCAACATCGATGAATTTGCCGGCGAGGTCTCGGTGTCGATCGCGACCGCCAACCGTTTCGCCCGCGCGCTGAACTTCGCCGGCTACCCGCAGTTCCGTGCCGAGCTGGCGCGCGGCTTCGAGGCCATCCTGGCGCCGGTCGAGAGCTTGCGCAGCAACCTGAAGCAGCCCACCGGGACGCAGCAGGCGATGGTGGCTTCGCTGCGCGAGACGGCGGCGAACCTCGAACACACGCTGCAAGCCCTGCAGCACCAGCCCTGCGAGCAGGCCGTCTCGCTGATCGCCGAGGCCGAGCAGGTGCTGACGCTCGGCTGGGGCAGCAGCGCGTACCTGGCCGGCGTGCTGCAGCACGAGCTGGAGCCGCTGTGCTCGCGCGTCGGCAGCCTCGCGCAGGCGGGCGGGCCCTCGCATGCGGCGCGGCAGCTCGTGAAGCGCGGGCCGCGCGACCTGCTGATCTCGCTGGCGTTCCCGCGCTATGTGGAAGACACCATCGCGCTGACGCGCCTCGCGCGCGAGCGCGGCGTCAAGGTGCTGGCGCTGACCGACGAGCCGTCGTCGCCGCTGGTGCCGCTGGCCGACGTGACGCTGTATGCGCACGTCAGCCGCCAGGTGGCGCCCACCTCGAACGCCACCGTGCTGGCACTGCTCGAGGCGCTGGTGGCCGCGCTTGCGCACCGCACCGAGGGCGCGGTGCAGCGCGCCGAAGAAATGGCCCGCGGCGTGCTGCCGTGGCTGCAGGTGGCGCCGGGGAGCGTGCGATGAGTCTGTCGTTGACTTCACCCGTGATCGCGATCCACGGCGGCGCCGGCACCTTGTCGCGTGCGTCGATCTCAGTCGAACAGCAGGCCCGCTACCGCGCCGCGCTCGACGAGATCCTGCGCAGCGCGCAGGCGATGCTCGCCGATGGTGCCGCGGCGATCGACGTCGTCACCGAGGCGGTGCGGCAGCTCGAGGAATGCCCGCTGTTCAACGCCGGCCGCGGTGCGGTCTACACGGCAGACGGCCGCCACGAGCTCGATGCCTGCCTGATGCGCGGCAGCGACCTGGCCGCCGGCGCGGTGGCCGGCGTGCGCACGCTGCGCAACCCGATCCTCGCCGCGCGCGCGGTGATGGAGGCCGGCGGCCCGGTGATGCTGATCGGTCCCGGCGCCGAGCAGTTCGCCGCCGGGCAGGGCTGCGAGACGGTGGCGCCGGAGTGGTTCGACACGCCGGAGCGCTTCGCGCAACTGCAGGCGATGCAGGCCAGCGACCGCACCGCGCTCGACCACGATGGCGCGAGCCAACTGGCCCCCACCGTTCCCGCGCCGCTCGACGAGCGCGACAAGTTCGGCACCGTCGGCGCGGTCGCGCTCGATGCGCACGGCCACCTGGCCGCCGCCACCTCGACCGGCGGCATGACGAACAAGCGCCCCGGCCGCGTCGGCGATTCGCCGCTGATCGGCGCCGGCTGCTATGCGAATGACCGCACGGTGGCGGTGTCGTGCACCGGCGTCGGCGAGGCTTTCATGCGCGGGCTCGCCGCCTACGACGTGTCGGCGCTGGTCGAGTACGTCGGGCTGCCGCTGCGCTTCGCCGCGAAGCGCGTCGTGATGGACAAGCTGCCGCCGCTCGGCGGCCGCGGCGGGCTGATCGCCGTCGATGCGCGCGGCAACGTCGCGCTGCCGTTCAACACCGAGGGCATGTACCGCGGCTGGGCGCGCATCGGCGAAGCGCCGGTCTCTGCCATCTATGCCGACGAAGCGGGCCCCGAGCAATGACAAGCACCCCACCGCGCCGCGTGCTTGACGTGCGCAACCTCAGCGTCAGCTTCGCCGTCGAAGGCGGCCGGCTGCAGGCGGTGCGCGCGCTCGACTTCCACGTCGATGCCGGCGAGACGCTCGCGATCGTCGGCGAGTCCGGCTCGGGCAAGTCGGTGTCGTCGCTCGCGCTGATGCGCCTGGTCGAGCACGGCGGCGGCCGCATCGACAGCGGCGAGATGTGGCTGACGCGCCGCGACGGCGAGCGCGTCGACCTGGCGCAGGCCGATGGGCGCCGCATGCGCGCGCTGCGCGGCGCGGACCTCGCGATGGTCTTCCAGGAGCCGATGACCTCGCTGAACCCGGTCTTCACCGTCGGCCAGCAGGTCGCCGAATCGATCCGCCTGCACCAGGGCCGCTCGCAGCGCGAGGCGATGGCCGAGGCGCTGCGCCTGTTCGACCTGGTGCGCATCCCCGAGGCGCGCGAGGTGCTGGGCCGCCATCCGCACCAGCTGTCGGGCGGCATGCGCCAGCGCGTGATGATCGCGATGGCGCTCGCCTGCCGGCCGACGCTGCTGATCGCCGACGAGCCGACCACCGCGCTCGACGTGACGATCCAGGCGCAGATCCTCGCGCTGATCCAGCAGCTGCAGCACGAGCTGTCGATGGGCGTGATCTTCATCACCCACGACATGGGCGTGGTCGCCGAGATCGCCGACCGCGTGCTGGTGATGCGGCGCGGCGACAGGATCGAATCGGGCGACTGCCGCGCGCTGTTCGCGCAGCCGCAGCAGGCGTATACGAAGGCGCTGCTGGCTGCGGTGCCGCAGCTGGGGGCCATGCAAGGGCAGGACCTGCCGGCACGCTTCGCACTGCCCGGCGATGAAGTGGTGGCCGCCACGCACCAGGTCACGATGCCCGACAGCGTGCGCGCCGACCTGCCGCCGGTGCTGTCGGTGCAGGGGCTCGTCACCCGCTTCCCGCTGCGCAGCGGCATCCTCGGCCGCGTGAAGCGCCAGGTGCACGCCGTCGAGCAGATCAGCTTCGAGCTGAAGGCGGGCGAGACGCTGGCGCTGGTCGGCGAATCGGGCTGCGGCAAATCGACCACCGGCCGCTCGCTCGCGCGGCTGGTGGCGCCGCTGGCCGGCCGCGTCGAGGTGGCGGGGCGCGACATCGCGCCGCTCGAAGGGGCCGCCTTGCAGGCGCTGCGCCGCGACATCCAGTTCGTGTTCCAGGATCCCTACGCGTCGCTCGACCCGCGGCTGACCGTCGGCTACAGCGTGATCGAGCCGCTGCTGATCCACAAGCTGATGCCGCAGAAGCAGGCCGAGGAGCGCGTGCGCTGGCTGCTCGAGAAGGTGGGCCTGCCGGCCGAGGCGGCGAACCGCTACCCGCACGAGTTCTCCGGCGGGCAGCGCCAGCGCATCGCGATCGCGCGCGCGCTCGCGCTGAACCCGAAGGTGGTGATCGCCGACGAGGCCGTGTCGGCGCTCGACGTGTCGATCCGCGCGCAGATCGTCAACCTGCTGCTCGACCTGCAGCAGGAGTTCGGCATGGCCTACCTGTTCATCTCGCACGACATGGCGGTGGTGGAGCGCATCAGCCACCGCGTCGCGGTGATGTACCTGGGCCAGATCGTCGAGATCGGCCCGCGCCGCGCGGTGTTCGAGAATCCGCAGCATGCCTACACGCGGCGCCTGCTGGCCGCGGTGCCGGTGGCCGACCCGACGCGGCGCCGCCAGCGCGAACTGCTGTCCGACGAGATCGCGAGCCCGGTGCGCGCGGTCGGTGATCTGCCGACGGTGGCCCCGCTGCAGCAGGTCGCACCCGGTCACTTCGTGGCCCGCCATCCGGTGGGCGTCGCTTTCTGATCTTCTTGTTCTGCTCATTCAAAGCCAGGAGTACTCGATGAACCGACAACAGCTCTCCCGAATCGCCGCCGCGCTGGCACTGGCCGGCACCGCGCTGGCCGCCCAGGCCGCGAAGGACATCACGATCGCCGTCGCGTCGACCTTCACGACCACCGACCCGTACGACGCCAACGACACGCTGTCGCAGGCGGTCGCCAAGTCGTTCTACCAGGGCCTGTACGGCTTCGACAAGGACATGAAGATGGTGCCGGTGCTGGCCGAGAGCCACACCGCCAGCAAGGACGGCCTGGTCTACACCGTCAAGCTGAAGAGCGGCATCAAGTTCCATGACGGCACGCCGTTCAACGCCGAGGCGGTGAAGGCCACGTTCGACCGCGTGACGAACCCCGACAACAAGCTCAAGCGCTACAACCTCTACAAGAACATCGCGAAGACCGAGGCGCTCGACGCGACCACGGTGCGCTTCACGCTGAAGGAGCCGTTCTCGCCGTTCATCAACACGCTGGCGCACCCGTCGGGCGTGATCATCTCGCCGGCGGCGCTCGCGAAGTACGGCAGCAAGGGCATCGCGCAGAACCCGGTGGGCACCGGCCCGTTCAAGTTCGTCGAGTGGAAGGCCACCGACTACCTGAAGGTCGAGAAGTTCGACGGCTACTGGAAGAAGGGCTACCCGAAGGTCGACAGCATCACCTGGCGGCCGGTGGTCGACAACAACACGCGTGCCGCGGTGATGCAGACCAACGAGGCGCACTTCGCGTTCCCGGTGCCGCCGGAGGCGGTCGAGACGCTGTCGAAGAAGCCGAGCCTGGAGGTGACCGCCTCGCCGTCGATCATCCAGCGCTACCTGTCGATGAACGTGCAGCAGAAGCCGTTCGACAACCCGAAGGTGCGCGAGGCGATCAACTACGCGATCAACAAGGATGCGCTGATCAAGGTGGCCTTCTCCGGCTACGCGATCCCCGCCGAAGGTGTGCTGCCGCAGGGCGTGGAGTACGCCGCCAAGCTGGGGCCCTGGCCGTACAACCCGGCCAAGGCGCGCGAGCTGCTGAAGGAGGCCGGCTACCCGAACGGCTTCGAGACGACGCTGTGGTCGGCCTACAACCACACGACGGCGCAGAAGGTGATCCAGTTCGTGCAGCAGCAGCTGGCGCAGGTGGGGATCAAGCTGCAGGTGCAGGCGCTCGAAGCCGGCCAGCGCGTCGAGCGCGTCGAGAGCGCGCAGGACCCGGCGACCGCGCCGGTGCGCATGTATTACGTCGGCTGGTCGTCGTCGACCGGCGAGGCCGACTGGGCGATGCGCCCGCTGCTGGCCTCGGAGTCGTTCCCGCCGAAGCTGTTCAACACCGCGTACTACAAGAACGAGGTGGTCGACGGCGCGATCGCGAAATCGCTGGTGACCACCGACAAGGCCGAGAAGGCGAAGCTCTACACCGAGGCGCAGAAGCAGATCTGGAAGGACGCGCCCTGGGCCTTCCTGGTGACGGAGCGGCTGGTGTCGGTGCGGGCGCGCAACCTGGCGGGGTTCTACGTCATTCCTGACGGCAGCTTCAACTTCGACGATGTCGAATTGAAGTGATTGAATGGTCGTCTACCTCATCAAGCGCCTGCTGGGGCTGCTGCCGACGCTGCTGATCGTCGCGGTGCTGGTGTTCGCCTTCGTGCACCTGCTGCCGGGCGATCCGGCGCGGCTGGCGGCGGGCGTCGATGCCGGCCCCGAGACGGTCGAGCTGGTGCGCCGCGACCTCGGTCTCGACCTGCCGCTGCCGCAGCAGTTCGTGCGCTTCTTCAGCCATGCGCTGCAGGGCGACTTCGGGCTGTCGATCCGCAGCAAGCGGCCGGTGTCCACCGAGATCGCCGAGCGCTTCGGCCCGACCTTCTTCCTGACCCTCGCGGCAATGGGCTGGTCGGTGCTGCTCGGGCTGGTGCTCGGCGTGGCCTCGGCCGTCTGGCGCAACCGCTGGCCTGACCGGCTGGGCATGACGCTCGCGATCTCGGGCATCTCGTTCCCGTCGTTCGCGCTCGGCATGGTGCTGATGCAGCTGTTCTCGGTGCAGCTCGGCTGGCTGCCGACGGTCGGCGCCGACAGCTGGCGGCACTACATCCTGCCGTCGCTGACGCTCGGCGCCGGCGTGGCCGCGGTGATGGCGCGCTTCACGCGCAGTTCGTTCATCGACATCCTGAAGGAAGACTATGTGCGCACCGCGCGCGCCAAAGGCCTGGGCGAGCTGCCGGTGGTGTTCAAGCACGGGCTGCGCAATGCGCTGATCCCGGTCGTCACGATGATGGGCCTGCAGTTCGGGTTCCTGCTGGGCGGCTCGATCGTCGTCGAGGTCGTCTTCAACTGGCCCGGCATGGGCCGGCTGCTGGTCGACGCGGTCGAGATGCGCGACTACCCGCTGATCCAGGCGCTGGTGCTGCTGTTCTCGCTCGAGTTCATCCTGATCAACCTGCTGGTGGATGTGCTGTACGCCGTCATCAACCCGACCATCCGCTTCCAGTGAACACACCCTCTACCGCTCCCACGACGGCCGTGCGCACGCCGGCCTCCGAGTTCTGGCGCAAGTTCAAGCGCCAGCGCGTCGCGCTGGTGGCCGGCGCGTTCGTGCTGCTGCTGGTGGCGGTGGCGGCGTTCGCGCCGTGGCTGGTGCCGTTCGATGCGGAGAACTTCTTCGACTACGACGCGCTGAACACCCCGCCGTCGGCCAGGCACTGGTTCGGAGTCGATTCGCTCGGGCGCGACATCTTCAGCCGCATCCTGATGGGTGCGCGCATCTCGCTGGCGGCCGGCTTCATCTCGGTGGCGGTGGGCGCGGTGATCGGCACGCTGCTCGGGCTGCTGGCCGGCTACTACCAGGGCTGGTGGGACCGCATCGTGATGCGCATGGCCGACGTGCTGTTCGCGTTCCCCGGCATCCTGCTGGCGATCGGCATCGTCGCGATCCTCGGCAACGGCATGGTCAACGTGATCCTCGCGGTCGCGGTGTTCAGCGTGCCGGCCTTCGCGCGGCTGGTGCGCGGCAACGTGCTGTCGCTGAAGCACCAGACCTACATCGAGGCGGTGCGCTCGATCGGCGCCTCGGACACCGTGATCATGCTGCGCCACCTGCTGCCCGGCACGGTGGCCTCGGTGGTGGTGTACCTGACGATGCGCATCGGCACCTCGATCATCACCGCGGCCAGCCTGTCCTTCCTCGGGCTCGGTGCGCAGCCGCCGACGCCGGAGTGGGGCGCGATGCTGAACGAAGCGCGTGCCGACATGTTGAACGCGCCGCACGTCGCGCTGTTCCCGAGCCTCGCGATCTTCGTCACGGTGCTGGCGTTCAACCTGCTGGGCGACGGCCTGCGCGACGCGCTGGACCCGAAGCTGGACAAGTTCTGATGGAGCTCTCGGCGCTCGGCGCACCGCGCGTGGGCGTGCTGCTCGCGGGAGCGCTGGATGCGATCACCGATGTGCCGGGCGTCGCGCTCGGCCATTGCACGCTGGCCGACGGCGCGACGCAGACCGGCGCCACCGTGCTGCTGCCGCAGCCGGGCAACCTCTTCCTGCACAAGCTGCCGGCCGGGCTGGCGGTGATCAACGGCTTCGGCAAGAGCCTCGGGCTGATGCAGGTGCAGGAGCTCGGCACGCTCGAATCGCCGATCGCGCTGGTCAGCACGCTGGCGGTCGGCACCGCGGCGACGGCGCTGGTGCGCGATGGGCTGGCGCAGAACCCGGAGCTCGCGCGCAGCCTGCCGACGCTGAACCCGCTGGTGTTCGAGTGCAACGACGGGTGGCTGAACGATGCGCGCGCGCTGGCCTTGCAGGAATCGCATGTGGCGCAGGCGCTGGCGGTCGCGCGCGAAGGGCCGGGGAGTGTTGCGCAGGGCAGCGTGGGCGCAGGGCGCGGCATGTCGTGCCATGGCTTGAAGGGCGGCATCGGCAGTGCATCGCGCCGGGTCGCGTGGCAGGGGCGTGGGTTCAACCTCGGCGCGCTGGTGCTCGCGAACCAGGGCCGGCCCGAGGCGCTGACGATCRCCGGCCGGCGCATCGGCGCGCAACTGCAGGCGCGCCTGCACGCTGATGCGGGGCCGGAGCGCGGCTCGATCATCGTGCTGCTGGCCACCGACGCACCGCTGGATGCGCGGCAGCTGGGCCGTGTCGCGCGGCGCGCGGCGGCGGGGCTGGMGCGCACCGGTTCCGACTACGGGCACGGCAGCGGCGACATCGCGCTCGCGTTCAGCACCGCATGGCGCGTGCCGCAGCTTGCGGACGAGCCGATGCCCGCTGTCGCGATGCTGCACGAGAGCGCGCTCGACGGCCTGTTCCAGGCTGCGGCCGAAGCGACCGAGCAGGCCATCGTGCATGCGCTGTTCGCAGCCACCACGGTGACCGGCCGCGACGGCCGCACGCGCCGCGCGCTGACCGATGTGGCGCCCGACTGGCGGGCGCTGATGATGACTTCATGAGAGAGCAAGGATGAAGACCCCGACGATCCTGGTGGCCGTGGACATCGAAGGCGTGGCCGGCGTGTGGCGGCCCGAGCAGACGCAGGCCGGCAACGGCGACTACGAACGCGCGCGGCGCTGGATGACGCAGGAGGCCGACGCGGCGGTGCGCGGCGCCTTCGCGGGCGGGGCCGGCGCGGTGCTGGTCAACGATTCGCATGGGCACTTCGGCAACCTGCTGGCCGACGAGATCGACCCGCGGGCGCAGCTGATCCAGGGCAAGCCGCGGCAGCTCGGGATGATGGCCGGCGTCGACCAGGGCGTCGACGGCGTGCTGATGGTGGGCTGGCATTCGCGTTCGAAGACCCGCGGCGTGCTGGCGCATACGACGAACAGTTTTGCGATCGCGCGGGTGTGGCTGGGCGGGCTGGAGCTCGGCGAGATCGGCTTGTATGCCGCGTTGGCCGGCGAGTTCGGCGTGCCGGTGCTGATGGCCAGCGGCTGCGACGTGATGGCCGCCGAGGTGGCGGCGTTGCTGCCGGGTGTGGCGAGCACTGTCGTCAAATGGTCCGAAGGCGCGCGCAGCGGGCGCTCGTTGTCGCCGGCGCAATCGCGCGAGGCGATCGAGGCGGCGGCGCGCGAGGCGGTGCAGGGCGTGGC
>NZ_JBFUFQ010000206.1:0-10387 GCF_056403355.1 Rhizobacter sp. P2_H3
GCCGGATGCGTCGCTGCACGTGATCGCGCATGTGTTCAAGGTCACCGTCGACCCGTATGTCGGCAAGATGGGGATCTTCCGCATCCACCAGGGCACGGTCACGCGCGACAGCCAGCTCTACATCGGCGACGGCCGCAAGCCGTTCAAGGTGGGCCACCTGTTCATGCTGCAGGGCAAGGACCATGTCGAGGTGCCGCGCGGCATCCCGGGCGACCTGTGCGCGGTCGCGAAGGTCGACGAGATGCACTTCGACGCGGTGCTGCACGACGCTGCCGAAGACGACCACCTGCACCTGAAGCCGCTGGAGTTCCCGGTGCCGGTGCACGGCCTCGCGATCGAGCCGAAGCGCCGCGGCGACGAGCAGCGCATGTGGGAGATCCTGCAGAAGCTGGTCGACGAGGACCCGTGCCTGAAGGTCGAGCATGCGGCGAGCACGAACGAGACGGTGGTCTACGGCCTCGGCGAGCTGCACCTGCGCACGCTGCTCGAGCGCATGAGCGACACCTACAAGTGCGAGGTGTCGACGCGGCCGCCGCGCATCGCGTACCGCGAGACGGTGACCGTGCCGGCCGAAGGCCACCACCGCCACAAGAAGCAGAGCGGCGGTGCCGGCCAGTTCGGCGAGGTGTTCCTGCGCATCGAGCCACTCGCGCGCGGCGCGGGCTTCGAGTTCGTCGACCAGGTGAAGGGCGGCACGATCCCCGGCCAGTTCCTGCCCGCGGTCGAGAAGGGCGTGCGCCAGGTGCTCGACAGCGGCGTGGTCGCCGGCTACCCGGTGAAGGACGTGCGCGTGATCGTCTACGACGGCAAGCACCACTCGGTCGATTCGAAGGAGGTGGCCTTCGTGACGGCCGGCCGCAAGGCCTTCATCGATGCGGTGATGAAGGCCCAGCCGATCGTGCTGGAGCCGGTGGTGAAGGTGGAGATCACCGCGCCGGAGTTCTCGATGGGCGACATCACCGGCGACCTGTCGGCCAAGCGCGGGCAGGTGAACGGCACGCGCACGATGCAGGCCGGCAGCATCACGGTGCACGGGCTGGTGCCGCTGTCGGAGCTGAACGGCTACCAGGCGCGGCTGAACGGCATGACCGGCGGGCAGGGGCGCTACACGCTGGAGCTGAGCCACTACGAGGCGGTGCCGCCGTCGGCGCAGACCTTGCTGACCAGCCAGTACAAGGCGCGCGACGACGATTGACGGATCACGCCTCGCGGGGCTTCACCTTGCTTGCCGCCAGCTTGGCCTGCGTGCGCGCGACCTCGACATCCTTGTCGTGCACCAGCGCCACGCCCATGCGCCGCTTCTTGAAGCTCTCCGGCTTGCCGAACAGGCGGATGTCGCTGTTCGGCACGCGCATCGCGTCGGCGACGCCGTCGAACACGATGCCCTTGGCCTCGACGCCGCCGTAGATCACCGCGCTCGCGCCCGGGCTCTTCAGCGCAGTGTCGACCGGCAGCCCGAGGATCGCGCGCGCATGCAGCTCGAACTCGTTCTGCCACTGCGTGATCATCGTCACCATGCCGGTGTCGTGCGGGCGCGGGCTGACCTCGCTGAACCACACCATGTCGCCCTTCACGAACAGCTCGACGCCGAACAGGCCCTGGCCGCCCAGGTTGTCGGTGACCGCCTTCGCGATCTCGCGCGAGCGCGCCAGCGCGGCCGGCGTCATCGGGTGCGGCTGCCAGCTCTCGACGTAGTCGCCGCTGACCTGCACATGGCCGATCGGGTCGCAGAAGTGCGTCTCGACCTGGCCGCCRGCACCGAGCGCGCGCACGGTGAGCTGCGTGATCTCGTAGTCGAAGTCGATGAAGCCCTCGACGATCACGCGGCCGTGGCTGACGCGGCCGCCGGCCATCGCGTAGTCCCACGCGGTCTTCACGTCGGCCGGGCCGTCGATCTTGCTCTGGCCCTTGCCGGAGCTGCTCATCACCGGCTTCACGATGCAGGGGTAGCCAATTCCATCACTGTTCTTGCCGTCGATCGCCGCCTGCAGCTCGGCCAGCGAATCGCAGAACACGTAGGGGCTGGTCGGCAGCGCGAGCGTCTCGGCGGCCAGCCGGCGGATGCCTTCGCGGTCCATCGTCAGGCGCGCGGCGCGGGCGGTCGGGATCACCCGCACGGTGCCGGCGGCCTCGAGCTCCTCGAGCATCGGCGTCGCGATCGCCTCGATCTCGGGCACCACCAGCAGCGGGCGCTCGGCCTCGATCAGCGCCTTCAGCTGCGCCGGGTCGCTCATCGTGATCGTGCGGGCATGGTGCGCGACCTGCTGGCCCGGCGCGTTCTCGTAGCGGTCGACCGCGATCGTCTCGACGCCCAGGCGCTGCAGCGCGATCAGCACCTCCTTGCCCAGTTCGCCGCTGCCGAGCAGCATCACCTTGGTGGCTTGGGGAGAGAGGGGGGTTCCGAGGGTCGTCATGGTGCTGCGCGGCCGGTGAAAGGGTTGTGGGCGGAAAGAGCGTGATTTTGCCGACGACCCCAGCCGCATCTGCTGATGCACGAAGATTTATCATGCGGCACCATGCAATCCGGCTCCCGTGACGTGGCCCAGCTCCGCCTTGACAACGCGCTGGCCCTCTTCGATGAATTCGTCCACAACACCATCAAGCATCCGGATGCCGCCACGCTGAGGGGCCTCGAACGGCGCTTCGCCGAGCGCCTGCAGATCCAGCCGAGCTACTGGAGCCAGATCAAGGGCCGCTCGCGGCAGATCGGCGAACGGCTCGCACGCCAGTTCGAGGTGCTGTGCCACAAGCCGAACGGCTGGATGGACCAGCCGCACGACGCGGCCGGTTCCTCGGCGGCCCCCGCTCCTGCCGCAGCCCTCGCTGACGACGCCCTGCGCAACGTGCCGCAGGATGACGACGAGCGCTTCATCGTCGGGCTGGTGCTCACCTACTACCGCCGCCATCCGCAGCGCGCCCGCACGCGGCTGCTGGACTTGCTCGGCGAGGTGCTGATGCCGGCGGCGGAACCCGCCAAGGCGCCAGCGCCCCCCCCGCCGACCCGCACCGCCGCGGCCGCAGCACCCCGCGCCGCGCCGCCCGCCGAAGACCTCTGGGCCCGCACGCAGGCCGGCATCGCGCCGCTCAAGAAAAAACGTTGATTCTTCCCCACACCTTCGAACAAGGGGGTTGAAATTGATAATCGATTGTTTATCATCTGCGCAAGCCGTGATGAACACCTTTATCACGGCGACGCCCCGCCCCTCAACCCCGGAGTCCCCACGTTGATCGCCTGCGCACTGAACCCTGCCCTTGCCCGCCGCGCCTTCGCGCCGTCGGTGCCGGCGTTTCAGTGTCTCGGTGGCCGTCGGGCCCCGCCCGGTCCGCTTGCCGGCTGAGCTTCGCGACGCACGCGCGCTCATCCCGACGGCCCGGTTGCTTCCCGCACCGGGCCGTCGTGCTTTCTGGCCCTGCCGTCCTCGTCCACACAGGAGATGTCTCATGTCCAAGATCACCATGCCAGCCCGCAAGCCCCGCAACCCACTGGTGGCGCCCGCGCACTTCCGTCGCGCCGGCAGCCACCAGGCAGGCGGTACCTCGCGACAGGATGCGCGCCGCGCACTCAGCCGCGAACTCGACCAGCTCAGCAGCCCCCGGCTGCGCCACAGCCCATGAATCCAACGCAGCGCCAGCGCGCTGCCGAAGAAGGAAATGATCATGACCAGCTCGAAGCCCCAGACGTGGCGCGCCCTGACGCCGCGCCACTCCGGCTCCTCCCTCGCGCGCCGCACTGCAGCGGCCGCCCTGAAGTCCGCGAGCGCCGTGCTCGCTGAACTGGCCCAGCGCCTGGCGGTACCGCCGGCGCCGCCCGCACCGCCGCTGCCGCCGGTGCTCGAGTTCTACGCGCAGTCCGGCGCACCGGAAGGTGCGCTGTACCTCGATGGCGAACTCGTCGGATGGGTGCAGGGCGTCACGCGCCTGTGATTCATCCGTGAATTGAAACGGGGGCCTCGCGGCCCCCGTTTTCATTGATGCGCCGGCACCGGCTTCGGATGCCGCTTCTCCCACAGCTTGTGCACCAGCACCGCGACCGGCACCCAGCCCAGCCACATCACCAGGTCGATGCCCTCGTGCCACCACTGCCAGGTGTCGACCGGCTGGTCTTCCCAGCCCATCGCCTCCTCGATCATGTCGAACACGCCGAGCCAGGTCACCATCACCGCCAGCAACACGCCGGTCTCGCGCTGGCGATCGTTCCAGTGCCGCCACAGCGCCGGCAGCGTGACGCCGCCGACGCACACCATGTACAGCGCCAGGTGCCCCAGGTGCTGGTGCTCGAACCACGACTTGATCAGCGGTTCACCGCTGATCATCTTCGCGGCCGTCCAGCCGAGCACGCCGGCCCCCAGGATGACGATGCTCGGGAAGCGGTCGACCAGCTTCAGGATCATCTGGCTGCCCCAGACGACGATCGGGATGCTGATCAACAGGCCCAGCACCACCAGCAGCATGCTGCCGTGGGCCGCACCGCCGATCGCGAGCACGTTGTCGACGCCCATCACCGCATCGGCGATCACGATGGTCTGGATCGCGCCGCGCACGGTGGATTGCGGCTTGATGCTGTGGCCCTCACCGTCCTTGTCCTGCGTCAGGGTCCACGCGATCCAGATCAGCGCGAGGCCGCCGGCCAGCAGGAAGCCGGGGATCTTGAGCAGCCACACGACGATCAGCGTCAGCAGCGCGCGGATCACGATCGCGCCGGCCGTCCCCCACAGGATCACGCGGCGCTGCATCTCGGGCGGCACGTTGCGGGCCGCCAGGCCGATCACGATGGCGTTGTCGCCGGCCAGCACGAGATCGAGCAGCACGATGGCCATCAAGGCCGAGAAGAAGTCAGCTGAGAAGAGTTCCATGGTCCTTCACCTCGCAAGAGTGCACGCCGTGCGGATGCACGGCGGGTGAAGGTCTTGCCCACAGCGTTGGTCCATCGGTCCCACGCGCTGCTCAAGTGCCGGGGAACCGCGGGAGCGGCGCCCGTGCTGACGGCGGCTTGATCGGGGGGCTACTCCCCTTGCGAGGCCAGTGTCGCCGCAGCCGGCCTGGCGCGTCAATCGGGGGCCCCCCCTCTTCTCAGACGACGATCCTCAGACCATCGCGAGCGAGGTCTTGCGCCGCGGCGGCGGAAACAGCTTGTCGAGCGCGGCCAGGTCGGCCGCGCCGAGCTTCAAGCCGGCTGCGGCCAGGTTCTCGCGCAGGTGGGCCTCGCGCACGGCCTTCGGGATCGCGATCACGCCCGGCTGGTGCAGCACCCACGCGAGCGCGAGCTGGGTCGGCGTCACGCCGAGGGCGTCGGCCAGCGGCCGCAGCCCCGGGTGCGCGGCCAGCTCGCCTTGGGCCAGCGGGCTATACGCCATCAGCGGGACGTTGCGCTCCCGCTGGCGCGGCAGCAGGTCGAACTCGATGCCGCGCTCGCTCAGCGCGTAGTACACCTGATTGGTCGCGCAGGCCGCGCCGCCCTCCAGCCGCCACAGGCCGGCCATGCCGTTCGCATCGAAGTTGCTGACGCCCCAGGCCCGGATGCGCCCCTGCGCCCGCAGGCGCTCGAACGCATCGACCGTGTCGCGCAGCGGATGCGAGCCCGGCCAGTGCAGCAGGTAGAGGTCGACGTGGTCGAGCCCGAGGCGCTGCAGGCTGCGCTCGCACGCGGCCATGGTGCCGGTGCGGCTCGCGTTGTGCGGGTAGACCTTGCTGACGATGAACAGCTCGTCGCGCCGCACCGCGCCGGCACGCAGCGCCTCGGCAATGGCCTGCCCGAGGGCCTCTTCGGCGCCGCCCTCGCCGTACATCTCGGCGGTGTCGAAGAGCCGGTAGCCGAGGTCGATCGCCAGCCGGATCGCGGCCACTTCGCCACGCCTCGCCGCGGCCGATTCCCCCATGCGCCAGGTGCCGAGGYCGAGGCTCGGCACGGGGGGTCCGGAAGGCAGGGCGACGTGGTTCATGGAGATCTCCGAGGTAGGCCCCGAAGCCTAGCGCGAACAGGTTCTGCGGCACACTGCGAACCCTATGTCGGACGCCTCCTCAGATGCCCTGATCTCCCTGCGACAGGTCGACAAGCGCTTCGCCAACGGCGTGCAGGCGCTGCAGTCGGTCTCGCTGGACGTGCAGCCGGGCGAGTTCGTCTCGCTGCTCGGCCCGTCCGGTTGCGGCAAGAGCACGGTGCTGCGGCTGGTGGCCGGGCTCGAGCGCGCGAGCGCTGGCACGGTGCAGGCCCCGGCACTGCAGGCCGATGCGGCCAGCGACACCGCCTTCGTGTTCCAGGAGCCCACGCTGATGCCCTGGGCCAGCGTGTTCGACAACGCCTGGCTGCCGCTGCGGCTGGCCGGCGTCGCGCGCCGCGATGCCGCCGCGCAGGTGCTGCCGCTGCTGCAACGCATGGGCCTCGAAGCCTTTGCGGACGCCTTCCCGGGCGAGCTGTCCGGCGGCATGAAGATGCGCGCATCGATCGCCCGCGCGCTGGTCACGCAGCCCCGGCTGCTGCTGATKGACGAGCCGTTCGCCGCGCTCGACGAGATCACCCGCCAGCGCCTGAACATCGACCTGCTCGACGCCTGGCAGGCCCGCCCGATGGCGGTGCTGTTCGTCACGCACAGCGTGCTCGAGGCGGTGTTCCTGAGCCAGCGCGTGCTGGTGATGGGCGCACGGCCCGGCCGCATCGTGGCCGAATTCCGCATCCGCCGGCCGGTGCCGCACGAGGCAGCGTTCCGCGACAGCGACGACTACGTCGCCCAATGCCGGGCCGTCTCGCGCTCGCTCGAGGCCGCGCACGCCGCGGCAGCCGCGTGAACGAACGCTGGCGCCGCCGCATCGCACCGGCCGTCGTGCTGCTCGCGCTGCTGGCTGCGTGGGAGGCGCTGGTGCGGCTGGCCCACATTCCGCACTACACGCTGCCGGCGCCCAGCCTCGTGCTGCAGACGCTGGTCGACAACTTCGCCTCGCTGGCCGGCAGCTGGTGGTTCACCGTGAAAATCACGTTCGGCGCGCTGCTGCTCGCCTGCACCGGCGGGGTGCTGATCGCCGCGGTGTTCGCGCTGTGGCGGCCGGTCGAGGAGGCGCTCTTTCCGGTCGCGGTGGTGCTGCAGGTGACGCCGATCGTCGCGGTCGCGCCGCTGATCCTGATCTACGTCGAGAGCACGACCGCCGCGCTGCTGCTGTGCGCCTGGATCGTCGCGTTCTTCCCGATCCTGTCGAACACCGTGGCCGGGCTGCGCGCGGCCGACGTGAACCTGCGCGAGCTGTTCCGGCTGTACCGCGCCTCGCCCTGGCAGCGGCTGCGCCTGCTGCTGCTGCCGTCGGCGCTGCCGTACTTCATCGCCGGCCTGAAGATCTCCGGCGGCCTGAGCCTGATCGGCGCGGTGACGGCCGAGATGGTGGCCGGCGCCGCCGGCCGCGAGACCGGGCTCGCGTCGCGCATCCTGGAGGCGAGCTTCCGCACCGAGACGCCGAAGATGTTCGCGGCGCTGAGCCTGCTGGTGCTGACCGGCGTGCTGATCTTCGCCGGCTTCAATGCGCTGTCGCGGCTCTTGCTGGGCCGCTGGCATGCCACCGAGAATTGATCCATCGAAGGAGAGACCCATGAAGAACATCATCAGCTTTGCAGCCTTGGCATTGACCCTCGCGGCCGGCACCGCCCTCGCGCAGGACAAGGTGACCTTCGCGACCAACTGGAAGGCGCAGGCCGCGCACGGCGGCTTCTACCAGGCGGTGGCCGACGGCACCTACAAGAAGTTCGGCCTCGACGTGACGCTGCTGCAAGGCGGCCCGCAGGTCAACAACCGCCCGCTGCTGCCGGCCGGCCGCATCGATTTCCTGATGACCGGCAACCTGCTGCACAGCTTCGACAACGTGAAGAACGGCGTGCCCACCGTCGTCGTCGCCGCGATGTTCCAGAAGGATCCGCAGGCGCTCATCGCCCACCCGGGGCAGGGCTACGAGTCGTTCGAGAAGCTGAAGACCGCGCCGCTCGCGCTGATCGCGAAAGACGGCCAGTTCAGCTGGTGGCAGTGGCTGAAGGTCACGCACGGCTTCAAGGACGAGGTGCTGAAGCCCTACAACTACAACCTCGGCCCCTTCCTCGCGAACCCGAAGGCGATCCAGCAGGGCTACTCGGTGGCCGAGCCGATCTACGTCGAGAACCAGGGCAAGTTCAAGCCGGTGGTGYACCTGCTGGCCGACCACGGCTTCAGCACCTACTCGACGGTGATCGAGGCGCGCACCGACACCGTGAAGGACAAGCCGCAGCTGGTGCAGCGCTTCGTCGACGCGTCGATCCTCGGCTGGGTCAACTACCTGTACGGCGACCGCAAGGCGGCCAACGCGATGATGATCAAGGAGAACCCGGAGATGACCGAGGCGGAGATCGAGGCCTCGGTCGCGCTGATGAAGCAGCAGGGCATCGTCGACTCGGGCGAGGCGCTGCGCAACGGCGTCGGCGCGATGAGCACCGAGCGCATCCACGACTTCTACGCGCAGATGGTGAAGGCCGGGCTGTACAAGGCGGGCGAGGTCGATCTCTCGAAGGTCGCGACGCTGCAGTTCGTCAACAAGAAGCTCGGCATGGACGTGAAGGCGAAGCTCGGCGGGCGGTGAGGCACCCCGTGCGGCCGTGTGAGGTTTTCCTCAAGTGCGGCGCAAAGAGGTCGATACTCGCGGTAACACTTTTCCTGACACCGTGACGTGAGCATCGAGACCGCACCGCGCCCTGCCGGCCATCAGCCGCTGTCCCATGCCTTGCCCGACCTCGCCGCCTGGGTGCAGCACTTTCGCGACCGCGAGATCCCCGTCCTCGCGAACACCTCCGATGCGCTGGAGGCGATGCGCGCGAACGAGGACGACGTCGACGCCAACCTGATCGGCGAGATGGTCGCCGACGACCCGCTGATGACGCTGAAGGTGCTGGCCTACGCAGCCACGCACCGCCCGGCGCGGCTCGTCACCGACGTCGAGACCGTCACCGCCGCGGTCGTGCTGATGGGCATCTCGCCGTTCTTCGGCGCGTTCGGCCTGCAGCCCACCATCGAGGACGCGCTGGCCGGCCGGCCGGAAGCGCTGGCCGGCCTGAACGACGTGCTGCGGCGTGCGCACCGCGCCTCCCGCTTCGCGCTGGCCTTCGCGATCCACCGCCAGGACCACGACGCCGCGCTGATCCACGAAGCCGCGCTGCTGCACGACTTCGCCGAGATGCTGCTGTGGGTGCATGCGCCCGACCTGGCGCTGACCATCCAGCGCGCGCAGGCGGCCGACCCGACGCTGCGCTCCAACGCGATCCAGCACCGCACGCTGAACGTCGAGCTGTTCGACCTGCAGCAGGCGCTGATGAAGGCCTGGACGCTGCCCGACCTGCTGATCCGCATCTCCGACGACCGGCATGCCGAGCATCCGACGGTGCAGAACGTCGTGCTGGCGATCCGCCTCGCTCGGCACACCGCGCACGGCTGGGACAACGCCGCGATCCCCGACGACGTGGCCGACATCGCCCAGCTGCTGAACATGTCGACCGCCGCGACGCAGGCGATGCTGCAGAACCTCGATTACTGAGGCGTGCAGCCGGGCGCCGCTACAGTGGTACCGCGGTGGTGTTCTTCACCCGGTCCATCACGAAGCTGGTCTTGCAGTCTTCGACGCTCGGGTGCTTCAGCAGCGTCTCCATCACGAAGCGCGAGTAGTGCGCCATGTCCTGCACGACCACGCGCAGCAGGTAGTCCATCTCGCCGGTCAGCGCGACACACTCCACCACCTCGGGCCAGGTCTGCACCGCGGCGCGGAACAGGTCCATCGGGTTGCGCTTGTGCACCTCGGAGTGCTTCTCGAGCCGCACGTTCAGGTAGGCCGTGAGCCCGAGCCCCACGCGCTCGGCCGGCACCAGCGCCACGTAGCCGGCGATCACGCCCGATTCCTCCAGCCGCTTCACGCGCCGCAAGGTGGCCGACGGCGACAGGCTGACCTGCGCGGCCAGCACGTCATAGGTGATCCGGCCATCGGCCTGCAGCGCCCGAAGAATGCGCCGATCGATCGCATCCAGCTGGATTTCCGTTTCCATGCGGTTGATTTTGCAGCTTTCCTGCGAATCGCGCCCGCCCAAGGGCACAACTTGCATGATTCCTGCGGGGGGACGAATCTACAGTGCGAGCAAGTTTTCACTTTCAGGAGCGCGCCATGCAGTTCACCCCCTGGGACAACCCGATGGGCACCGACGGCTTCGAGTTCGTCGAGTACGCGGCGCCGGACCCGGTCGCGCTCGGCCGGCTGTTCGAATCGATGGGCTTCACCGCGATCGCGCGGCACCGCCACAAGAACGTCACGCTGTACCGCCAGGGCGACGTCAACTTCATCATCAACGCCGAGCCGAATTCGTTCGCGCAGCGCTTCGCCCGCCACCATGGCCCGAGCG
>NZ_JBFUFQ010000207.1:0-10222 GCF_056403355.1 Rhizobacter sp. P2_H3
GCGCGACGCGGCCGCGCCACAGCAGCACGCCGGCGGTCAGCACGGCGCACCACGGCGGCAGGTGCAGCAGGTGCGGCAGCACGGTCCACGCGATCACGAGCAGCAGGAACAGCGTGTCGCGGGTGTCGCGCGGCAGGTGGCGCCAGCCGGGCCAGCGGGGCAGCAGGGCATTCATGGTCGTGAACTCATTGCCACAGCGCCATCGCCTCCAGGCAGCGCCGGCGCTGCAGCTCGCCCTGCGCCGGCTCGATCTGCAGGCCGGGCAGGCGCAGGCCGTAGTCGGCACCGGCGCGTTCGGCCGACAGCACCCAGGCGGCGAGGCGCGACAGCCGGTCTTCGGGGGCGAGGCCGGCGCAGCGTTGCCAATCGAGCCACAGCTGCTGCTGCACCGTCGAGGTGGTGTCGCGGCTGACCAGCTCGCCGCCGGTCTCGAGGCTGCGCGCGGCCTTCTTCCAGACCACCAGCTTCAGCGGGTCGCCGCGCCGGTAGCCGCGCACGCCTTCGAGTTCGCCGCCATCGGCCCGGCGCCCGGTGGCCGGGCCGCCGGGCGTGGGATGTGCCGGCGGCAGCGGGGCCGGCGGGCGCTCGGGGCGCGGGTAGACCAGCACCTGGGCCGCCGGCCGCCACACCGCCCACGCACGGAACAGGCCGAGCGGAAAGCGCGTCTCGATGCTGATCGCCGGCACCGGGTGCAGCCCGCGCGCCTGTGGCACGAAGCTGACGTGGGTCGCGGACTGGCCGCCGGCCGGCACGTCGGCCCAGGTCAGCGTCGCCGCATCGGCCGATTCGAGGCGCAGCCCGATGCCGAAGCGTTCGGCCGCCGGGCTCGTCAGCGTGACCGCGAGCGGTGCCGGGTCGCCGGCGAACACCGCCGCCGGCGAGCGCAGGTGCAGCGTCATGCCGCGCAGCGTGTTGTGCGTCAGGTGCATCGAGACGATGCCGCTGCCGGCCAGCAGGAAGGTCAGCACGTAGCCGAGGTTCAGCTGGTAGTTGATCGACGCGACCAGCAGCACCATCAGCGTCAGCGCGAACATCAGCCCGGCGCGGGTCGGCAGGATGTAGACGTTGCGCTGGGTCAGCAGCAGCGTGTCGGTGTGCGGCAGCCGGGCCTGCCACCAGGCGCGAAAGCGCTGGCGCACCGCGGCCGCGGCGAGCGCGAAGGGGCGCAGCGGGAGCTTCAGCGCGTCGGCGGCCTGCATGGCGTCGGGTGGGCGAGGGATCAGGGCAGCGGGATGGACTCGATCATCGCGCGCACCTGTTCGCGCGCGCCGCGGCCGGCGCCGGCCACCGGCACCAGCCGGTGCGAGATCGTCTGCGCGAGGATCGCCTGCACGTCGTCGGGGGCCACGTAGTCGCGCGCATCGAGCAGCGCGTGCGCCTTGGCGGCGCGCAGCACCGCGATGCCGGCGCGCGGGCTCAGCCCGTCGACGAACCAGGCGCCGCTGCGCGTCGCGCCGATCAGCGCCTGCAGGTAGTCGAGCAGCGCGTCGGAGGCATGCACGCGCAGCACGTCCTGCTGCGCCGCCAGCAGGTCCTGCGGCGTCATCACCGCGCCCAGCGCGCCGATCGCCTCGCGCCGGTCGATGCCGGCCAGCAGCGCTCGCTCGCTCGCGTAATCGGGGTAGCCGAGCGTGATGCACATCAGGAAGCGGTCGAGCTGCGACTCGGGCAGCGGGTAGGTGCCGAGCTGGTCGGTCGGGTTCTGCGTCGCGATCACGAAGAAGGGCGACGGCAGCGCGCGCGTCTCGCCCTCGATGCTGACCTGGTGCTCCTCCATCGCCTCGAGCAGCGCGCTCTGCGTCTTCGGGCCGGCGCGGTTGATCTCGTCGGCCAGCAGCACCTGCGCGAACACCGGGCCGGGGTGGAACACGAAGGCCTCCTTGCTGCGCTCGTAGATGCTGACGCCGATCAGGTCGGTGGGCAGCAGGTCGGCGGTGAACTGGCTGCGCGAGAACTTGAGCCCGAGCGACACCGCCAGCGCGTGCGCGAGGGTGGTCTTGCCGACGCCGGGAACGTCCTCGATYAGCAGGTGGCCGCCGGCCAGCAGGCAGGCCACGCAGTCACGGATCTGCGGGCGCTTGCCGACGATGATCGTGCTAATCTGGTCGATCAGGCGGTTCAGGTGGGGAAGGGCTTTCAACAGGTCCGTGCTCATGCAATCACCTTAACTCAAACTGCCGCGATTCCGGACTCAGAACACCGATGCCCACTGCGTTCTTCAGCCATCCCGAGTGCCGGCAGCACGACATGGGGCGCGGCCACCCCGAGTGCCCGCAGCGCCTGGACGCGATCAGCGACCACCTGCTGGCGACCGGCCTCGACATGGCGCTCGAGCACCGCGACGCGCCGCTGGTCGACCTGCACGACGTGACGCTCGCGCACGAGAGCCTGTACGTCACCGAGCTGCGGGCTGTGCTCGAAGAACTGGCGGCGTCCGGCGAGAGCCGCGCGCTCGATCCCGACACCGTCGCGAACGCCGGCACCTGGCGCGCTGCGCAGCGCGCCGCCGGCGCTGCGGTGGCCGCCACCGATGCCGTGCTCGACGGCCAGGTCGACAACGCGTTCTGCGCGGTGCGCCCGCCCGGCCACCACGCCACGCGCAACGAGACGATGGGCTTCTGCTTCTTCAACAACGTCGCGATCGCGGCGCGCCATGCGCTCGACGTGCGCGGGCTGCAGCGCGTGGCCGTCGTCGATTTCGACGTGCACCACGGCAACGGGACCGAAGACATCCTCGCCGGCGACGAGCGCGTGCTGATGGTCAGCTTCTTCCAGCACCCGCTGTACCCGTACTGCGGCGAGGTGCCCAAGGGCGACAACATGCTGAACCTGCCGCTGCCGCCGTACACCCGCGGCGCCGAGATGCGCGAGATCGTCGAGGCGATGTGGATGCCGCGGCTGGAAGAATTCAAGCCGCAGATGGTGTTCATCTCGGCCGGCTTCGATGCGCACCGCGAGGACGACCTCGGCCAGCTCGGCCTGGTCGAGGCCGACTACGAATGGCTCACGCGCCGCATCAAGGCGGTGGCCGACCGCCATGCCGGCGGGCGCATCGTGTCGTGCCTCGAGGGCGGCTATGCGCTCGGCGCGCTGGCGCGCAGCGTGGCGGCGCACCTGCGGGTGCTGGCCGACCTTTGACCTCCTGGCTGCACGGCGGCCATTCCCGATCGACACAAGAAGAGAGCGATTCACCGATGGATTCGTCCCTGGGCGTACAAGATTTCAACGAACTGCTGCGCGACCTGGCCACCCGCAGCGCGCTGACCGAGGCGGCGGTGCTGCTGGGCTGCCTGGGTGTTTCATGGCTGGTGTGCATGGCGCTGCGGCGCGTGCTGCGCGTCAACGGCGCGGTGCTGTTCGGCCGCAACGTGGTCGACGGCGTGCTGTTCCCGCTGGTCGCGCTGGTGCTCGCCGTGGTCGCCCGGCACGTCCTGATGGGCGTCGTGAAGGTCGCGGTGTTCCGCGTCGCGATCCCGATCCTGCTGTCGCTCGCGCTGATCCGCTTCGCGGTGCGGGTGCTGTCGGCGGCGTTCCCCAATTCCACCTGGATGCGCGCGACCGAGCGCACGATCTCGTGGCTCGCGTGGATCGCGGTCGTGCTGTGGATCACCGGCGTGATGCCGGCGGTGCTGGAGGAGCTCGACAGCGTGCGCTGGCAGATCGCCGGCGGCATGGTCTCGCTGCGCACGATGATCGAGGGCGCGCTGACGGCCGGCGTCGTGATGGTGCTGGCGCTGTGGCTGTCGTCGGCGATCGAGCGCAAGATCATCCACGGCACCGGCAACGACCTGTCGATGCGCAAGATGGTGTCGAACATCGTGCGGGCGCTGCTGCTGTTCGTCGGGCTGCTGTTCGCGATGTCGGCGGTCGGCATCAACCTGACGGCGTTGAGCGTACTGGGCGGTGCGGTCGGTGTCGGTCTCGGCTTCGGCCTGCAGAAGATCGCGGCCAACTACATCAGCGGCTTCGTGATCCTGGCCGAGCGTTCGCTGCGCATCGGCGACATGGTCAAGGTCGACAACTTCGAGGGCCGGGTCACCGACATCCGCACCCGCTACACGGTGATCCGCTCGCTGGGTGGGCGCGAGGCGGTGGTGCCGAACGAGATGCTGATCACGCAGCGCGTCGAGAACCTGTCGCTGGAGGACCCGCGGGTGCTGGTGCAGACGATGGTGCAGGTGGCCTACGGCACCGACGTGCGGGCGCTGCAGCCGAAACTGGTCGAGGCGCTGCTGAAGGTCGAGCGCGTGATCGCCGACCCGGGGCCGGGGGTGCAGCTGTCGAACTTCGCGGCCGACGGCATGGACCTGACGATCAACTTCTGGATCCGCGACCCGGAGAACGGGCAGGGGCAGGTCAAGTCGGACGTGCACCTGGCGGTGCTGGATGTGCTGAATGCGGAGGGGGTCGATATTCCGTTCCCGCAACGCGTGATGCATACGATCGTGCGCCACGAAGCTGCCGTGCCCGTGCCGCCCGAACGCATTTGACGCATTGGTGCGGAAGGCGGGTGCGGGGAGTCTGTGGCTCGCCGGCCGGTGCGGTCATCGCCCCTGGGGGCGATGACTGCCCTCCACTGACTGATTTCATGGCCCGTCGCCCAAACTCCCGCCACTCACTTCGTTCGTTGTGGTCAAACAGTGGGCGACAGTCAGTTCACGAAGCGTGCTGGCGCACGCGGGCCATGAAATCAGCCAGTTCCGGCGCCCCGTCCTGATTGGCGCTCCACAGACTCCCCGCACCCGCCTTCTGCCACCGCCCTGCCTTTCGGGGATGACAAGCGAACAAAAGGGGATTGATCCCGGGTTGGCACCCGGGGGGGCGTCATGCATGTTTTCTGCGCATCAAGCCACTGGTTCGGCAAAGGCGGGGGTGGGGGGTGTGGGGAGCGCCAATTAGGACGGGGCGCCGGAGCTGTGCAGTTTGATGGCCCCGCGCGAAGCGCGATCGTGAACTGACTGTCGCCGACTGTTTGACCACAACGAACGAAGTGAGTGGAGGGAGTTTCGGCGACGGTTCATGAAAGCAGATGGCGCAGGGGAGTCATTGCCCCGCCAGGGGCGATGACCGCACCGGCCGGCGAGCCCCACACCCCCCGCCCGCGCCTTTGCGCGCGCCCATGCCAGCGCCCCCAGGAGTTCAGGGCGCGATCAGCGCGTTCAACGCCCGCAGGTCATCCGGCTTCAACTGCCCCGCCGCCTGCCGCAGCTTCAGGCTGTTGACCAGCACGTCGTAGCGCGCCTTCGCCAGGTCGCGCCGCGCGTTGAACAGCTGGGTCTGCGCGTTCAGCACGTCCAGGTTCACCCGCACGCCGACCTTGTAGCCGAGCTGCGTGGCTTCCAGCGCGAGCTGGCTCGACGACTCGGCCGCCTCCAGCGCCGTCACCTGCGCCTGGCCCGACTGCACGCCGAAGAAGGCCTGGCGCGTCGCCTGCGCGGTGCCGCGGCGCGCCGAGTCGAGCAGGTTGCGCGATTGCTCCTCGAGCTGCAGCGTTTCCTTCACGCGGTTCTGGATCGCGAAGCCGGCGAACAGCGGCACGGTCATCGTCACCCCGACGCTGGAGCCGGTGGTCCGGCCCGACACATCCACCGGCTTCGTGATCGAGGCGTGGCCCCGGCTGTAGCTGCCGGCCAGGTCGACCGTCGGCAGGTGGCCGGCACGCGCCTTCTCGGTCTCGAGCTTCGCGATGTCGTAGCCCAGTTGCGCGCGGCGCACGGTCGGCGCGGTGTCGGTCTGCGACACCCAGGCTTCGACGTTGTCCGGTGCCGTGGCCGGCAGCGCGACCGGGGTCGCCAGCGGCTTCGGCGTGACGCCGTCACGACCGACCAACTGGTCGAGCGCGATGCGCTTGGTGCGCAGGTCGTTGTCGGCCGCGATCTCCTGCGCCCGGGCCAGGTCGAAGCGCGCCTGCGCCTCGCGGGTGTCGGTGATGGTCGCGGTGCCGACCTCGAAGTTGCGCTTCGCCGAGGCCAGCTGCTCGGCGATCCCGTTCTTGTTGGCCTGTGCGGTGGCCAGCGCGTCCTGCGCCGCCAGCACGTCGAAATACGTCTGCGCGACGCGCACGATCAGCTCCTGCTCGGCGGTCTCCAGGTCGGCGCGCGAGACTTCGACACCCAGGTCGGCCTGGTCGATGGACTTGTCATTGGCGCGGTTGAACAGCGTCTGCGACGCGCTCAGCTCGCCCGTGGTCGAGGTGCCGGTCGAATCGCCGCTGGCCGGCGATTCGCTGTCGCTGCGGCCGGCCTGCAACTGGGCCTGGACCTTCGGCCGGCGCAGCGCATGCACCTGGTCGGCCCGGGACTGCGTCGACTCGGCCAGCGCCTTCGCCGCCAGGTAGGTCGCGTCGTAGCCGCGCGCCGTGTCGTAGAGCTCGGCGAGGCTTTGCGCCTGCGCGAAGGGCACGGCACCGAACAGGACGGCGCAGGCCAGCATCAGGCGGCTCGGCTTCGGCAAACGGGTCAGGGACACAGCGGACATGGGACGTTCCTTGCGGGATGGGTGATCAGGAATCAGTAGAGAGGCACCGACGCGTCGACCTCGCGCGACCACGCGTCGATGCCGCCGGCGATGTTGTACACGTCGGCATGGCCCTCGCGCTCGAGGAATGCGACGACCTGCAGACTTCGCATGCCGTGGTGACACAAACCCAGGATGGGCTGCGCCGCGTCGAGCTCGGCCAGGCGCTGCGGGATCTCGCGCATCGGGATGCAGACGGTGGGCACGCCCGGCACGGCGAGCGCGGCGGTCTGCACCTCCCACGGCTCACGCACGTCCAGGATCACCGGCCGGGTGTCGGGGCCGAAGCTCGCGAGGAGCGCGTGCACGTCGGTGACTCGAACCTGTTGCATGTCGCGGTGTGTCCTGTGCCGATCAGAAATGGAAGCGCGACGGCTCGTCGAAGCCCAGCAGCCGCGGCGCGACCGTGTCGAACAGCTCGACGCTGCGGAACTCGGCCTCGCCGACGCGCGTGACCAGCGTCGCGCGCATCACCGGCTCCTGGCCGACGATCGCGGCGAGGCGGCCGCCGACCTTCAGCTCGTTCAGCAGCGCCTGCGGCACCGCGGCGACCGAGCCCGACAGCAGGATCACGTCGAACGGACCGGCCGTCGGCAGCCGCTTCGAGCCGTCGCCCTCGACCACGTTGACGTTCGCGACCGCGGCGCGGCGCAGGTTCTCGGCGGCCAGGCGGGCCAGCTCGGGCACGATCTCCAGCGTGACCACCTGGCGCGCCTTGTGCGACAGCAGCGCGGCCATGTAGCCCGAGCCGGCGCCGATCTCCAGCACGCGCTCGTGGCGGCGCACGTTCAGTTCCTGCAGCAGCCGGGCCTCGACGCGCGGCGCCAGCATCTGCTGGCCGCCCGGCAGCGGCACCTCGGTGTCCATGAAGGCCATCGCGCGGTAGGCGGCGGGCACGAAATCCTCGCGCTTGATCACGCCCAGCAGCGTCAGCACGCCGGGGTCGAGCACGTCCCACGGGCGGATCTGCTGCTCGATCATGTTGAAGCGGGCTTGTTCGACGTTCATGGCGGCGTTCCTCCGGAAGCAGGCTGGGGTTGGGGCAAACCCGGCATTTTAGGGGGCGCCCACCTGCGTCTGGCCCATGTCGCGAGGTCGTCGAGATAGCAGTAGATGACGGGCACCACCACCAGCGTCAGCAGCGACGAGGTGATCACCCCGCCGATCACCGCCTGGCCCATCGGGGCGCGCTGCTCCGAGCCCTCGGACAGCGCGAACGCCAGCGGCACCATGCCGAAGATCATCGCGAGCGTCGTCATCAGGATCGGGCGCAACCGCACCTCGGCGGCATGCAGCAGCGCCTGCTCGCGGGTCATCGGCGGCTCGTCGTGGTCGAGCCCGTGCTCGCCGCGGTGCTCGCCGGCGCGCGAGCGGATCGCGAAATCCACCAGCAGGATCGCGTTCTTCGTCACCAGCCCCATCAGCATCACGATGCCGATGATGCTGAACATGTTCAGCGTCGAGCGGAACATCAGCAGCGCGAGCACCACGCCGATCAGCGTCAGCGGCAGCGAGCTCATCAGCGCGAGCGGCTGCAGGAAGCTGCGGAACTGGCTCGCGAGGATCATGTAGATGAACACCACCGCCAGTGCCAGCGCACCCACGGCGTACGCGAACGATTCGTTCATGTTCTTCGTCGAGCCGCCGAACACGTAGCGGTAGCCGGGCGGCCACGCGATGGTGTCGAGCGCGCGGCGGATGTCGGCCGACACGTCGCCGGAGCTGCGGCCGTAGGCGTTCGCGTCGATGTTGATCTCGCGGTTCAGGTCGCGCCGGTTGATCTGGTTCGGGCCGGTCGACGGCGTGATGTCGGCCACCTGCGACAGCCGCACCGAGCGCGCCGATCCGTCGGCCGCCGCGGCGACGTTGATCGGCAGGCGCTGCAGGTCTTCCAGCGTGTTGCGGCTGTCGGGCGCGAGGCGCACGTTCACGTCGTAGTTCTCGCCGTCGGGCGCACGCCAGTTGCCCACCGTGGTGCCGGCCACCAGCGTGCGCAGGCTGTTGGCGAGCGCGTTGACGTTCAGTCCGGCGTCGGAGGCGGCGTCGCGCTTCACGTCGATCGCGACGGTCGGCTTGTCGGGCTTCAGCGTGGTGTCGAGGTCGACCAGGCCGGGAATGGCGCGCAGCTTCACGTCGAGCTGGGCCGACAGCCGCGCGAGTTCGGCCAGGTCGGCGCCCTGGATCGAGAACTGCAGGCTCTTGCCGCCACCGAGGTCGGTCGGGCCGATGTTGGTGACGGTGATGCCGGGGATGCGCGACAGCCGCTCGCGCAGCGGCACGCTGAGCTCGTTCAGGTTGCGGCTGCGGTCCTTGCGGTCGACGAGGCGGATGTAGGTGGAGGCGTAGATCTTGCCGAGCGCGTTGCCGCTGTTGATCGTGGTCACCGTGTGGCGCACCTCGGGCATCTCGCGCAGCATCGCGTCGACCTGCTTCGCGCGCATCTCGGTGACCTCGATCGACGAGCCGACCGGCGTGTAGAAGTTGACCTGCGTCTCGGAGAAGTCGGCCTTCGGCACGAACTCGGCGCCGAGCACCGGGATCAGGAAGAAGCTGCCGACGAAGGTGGCGAGCGCGATGCCGAGCGTCGCGAGCTTGTGCGCGAGCGCCCAGCCGAGGATCTCCTGGTAGGCGTGCGACAGCCACTGCGTGAAGCGGTCGAACACGCCGGTGACGCGGCCGATGGTCTTGTCGTAGAGCGTCACCGGCGGCCCGTGGTGCACGCCGTGGGCCTGCGGATCGTGCCAGATGCTCGACAGCATCGGATCGAGCGTGAAGCTGACGAACATCGAGATCAGCACCGCCGCGACGATGGTCAGCCCGAACTCGTGGAAGAACTTGCCGACGATGCCGCCCATGAAGCCGATCGGCAGGAACACCGCGACGATCGACAGYGTGGTGGCCAGCACCGCGAGGCCGATCTCGTTGGTGCCGTCCAGCGCGGCCTGGTGCGCGCTCTTGCCCATCTGCACATGGCGCACGATGTTCTCGCGCACGACGATCGCGTCGTCGATCAGCAGCCCGACGCACAGGCTCAGCGCCATCATCGTGATGGTGTTGATCGTGAAGCCGAACACGTACATGAACAGGAAGGTGCCGATCAGCGCGATCGGCAGCGTCAGGCCGGTGATGACGGTCGAGCGCCAGGAGTTCAGGAACAGGAACACGATCAGCACCGTGAGCGCCGCGCCCTCGAACAGCGTGCGCTTGACGTTGGCCACCGAGACGCGGATGCCGCGCGAGTTGTCGCGGTTGACCTCGACCTTGACGCCCGGCGGCGTGAGTGCGGCCGATTCGGCCAGCGCCTTGTTCAGCCCGTCGACCACCTCGATGGTGTTCTCGCCCTGCGATTTCTGCACCGACAGCAGCACGGTGCGCTGGCCGTTGTAGAGCGCGAGGCTCTCGATCTCCTGCGGGCCGTCGACCACGTCGGCCACCTGCCACAGCTTGACGGCATTGCCGCCGTTCGCGCCGCGGCGGGCGACGATGATCTCGCGGAAGTCGTCCGGCCGCTTCAGCCGCGCATTGATCTGCACGACGCGCTCCTGCTCGCGTGTGCGGATCGAGCCCATCGGCAGCTCCTGGTTCTCGCTGCGCACCGCGGCGACGACCTGGTCGACGCTCAGGCCCAGCGCATCGAGCGCGGCCGGCCGCACATAGACGTTGATCTCGCGCTCGACACCGCCGATCACGCTGACCGCGCCGTCGC
>NZ_JBFUFQ010000208.1:0-10206 GCF_056403355.1 Rhizobacter sp. P2_H3
ACGCGAGCGCGGCCGAGCTGCCGACGATGCCGCCGCCGACGATCGCGACATCGGTGACGATCCGCCGGGCCGTCATCGGGTGACCTCCGCTTCGCGCAGCGCCACGAACGGCACCGGCTTGATCGGCGCCTGTCCGCGCAGGCGCCCGACCTCGCCGACCGGCCGGCCGCAGGCCTGCGCCAGTACCTCGGCTGCCGCGACGCCGCACATGCGCCCCTGGCAGCGCCCCATGCCGACGCGCGACAGCGCCTTCAGCCGGTTGATGTCGTCGGCACCGGTCTCGCGCACGGTCGCGCGCAGCTGGCCGGCGGTGACGTTCTCGCAGCGGCAGACGACGAGTTCGTCATCGGCACGCGCTGCCCAGTCGGCCGGGAACGGGAAGGCGCGTTCGAGCCCGCGGCGGAACGGCCGGATGCCGGCCAGGCGCTGCTCCAGCGCCCGCGCCCGCGCGGCGTCGACAGGGATGCTGCGGTCTTCCAGCAGCGCCAGTGCAGCGCGCTCGCCGGCCCATTCCGCGGCGTCGGCACCGAGGATCCCGGCCCCGTCGCCGGCCAGGTAYACGCCGGCCACGCTGCTGCGGCCGGCCGCATCGCGCAGCGGCAGGTGCGCGCGCTGCAACGCGTCGAACGCGAAGCCGCAGCCGAGCAGGTCGGCGAGCTGGGTCTCCGGGCGCAGCGCATGGCCCATGCCGACCGCATCGCACTCGATCGTGCGGGCCTGGCCGCGGTGCTCGAACTGCACCGCCTCGACCCGCTCGCCGCCGGCGATCCGCAGCGGCCGCGCACCGCGCAGGATCGGCACGCGGTGCGCGTGCAGCCAGGCCACGTACCACGCGCCCTTCATCAGCGTCGACGGCTGCGTCAGCATCAGCGGCAGCGCGGCGAGCTGGTCGACCAGCCGCGCGCTGTCGAGCACCGCCGCGACCTGCGCACCCGCCTTCGCATACTGGTACGCGACGAGGTACAGCAGCGGCCCGCTGCCCATCAGCACGACACGCTCGCCGATCGCGCAGCCCTGGAACTTCAGCGCCACCTGCGCACCGCCCAGCGTGAAGGCGCCCGGCAGCGTCCAGCCCGGCACCGGCAGCACGCGGTCGGTGGCGCCGGTCGCGACGATCAGGCCCTGGTACGGCACGCGCTCGATGCGGCCGCGGTGCAGCACGTCGAGCATGCCGCCCTGCGCGTTCCACACCAGGCTGTCGGGCCGGTGGTCGATGCGGTCGGCGAGGCCGTCGGCCGTGGCATGCAAGGCGCTCGCGCGCGCAGCCTCGGTGCCGTACAGCGCGGCGGCCGTGCGGCGAAAGTGCGCGGGCGGGCGCCGGTAGATCTGCCCGCCGGCACGCGGTGCCTCGTCGATCAGCACCGGCCGCAGGCCGTGCGCGACCAGCGCCTGCGCCGCGCGCACGCCGGCCGGGCCGGCACCGACGATCACGGGCGCCGTCATGTGCCCTCCCCGTCGCTCAGCAAGGCCATGCCCGGCGCGATGAAGGTGGCGCAGGCGCGCAGCCGCTCGCCGTCGGCCGTCGCGATCCAGCAGTCCTGGCAGGCGCCCATCAGGCAGAAGCCTGCCCGCGGCGCGTGGCTGAACTCATTGCGCCGCAGGCGGTCGTGCTGCGTCAGCACCGCGGTCAGCACGGTGTCGCCCTCGAGCGCGGTGGCCGGTTCGCCGTCGAGCGTGAAGGCGACGCTCGCACGGTCGGTCTCGGCCAGGCGCACCAGCAGCGGTCGATGCGTGCTCATCATCGGCGCCCCACCAGCACGCGGTCGAGCCCGTAGACGCGATCGAGCAGCACCATCGCGAAGGCCGTCACGCCGACCATCAGCGCCGACACCGCGGCCATCAGCGGGTCGATCGATTCGGTCGCATACATGTACATGCGCACCGGCAGCGTCACCGTGCTCGGCGAGGTCACGAAGATCGACATCGTCACCTCGTCGAAGCTGTTGATGAAGGCAAGCATCCAGCCGCCGGTGACGCCCGGCAGGATCATCGGCAGCGTGATGCGCCGGAACACGGTGAAGCGGCCGGCCCCGAGCGACGCGGCCGCCTGCTCGGCGCTGCGGTCGAAGCCGACCAGCGCCGCCACCACCAGCCGCAGCGTGTACGGCGTGACGATCAGCGCATGCGCGAACACCAGGAAGCCGAAGCTGCCGGTGCCGCCGACCAGCGCGAACAGCCGCAGCAGCGCGACGCCGAGCACCAGGTGCGGAATGATCAGCGGCGACAGGAACAGCCCGTTCAGGAACTCGCGCCCGGCGAACTGGTGGCGCGTGATCGCGAGACCCGCGGGCACCGCCAGCAGCGTGGCGAGCGTGGCCGAGCCGAGCGCGAGCCACAGGCTGTTCCAGAACGACTGCATGAAATCCGGGTGCTCGAACACCGCGTGGAACCAGCGCAGCGAGAAGCTGGTGGTCGGCAGCGTCAGCGTGTTCTCGGGCGTGAAGGCGACCAGGCACACGACGACCAGCGGCGCCAGCATGAAGGCGATGACGAGCGCGTTGAACGCGAGTGCGAGCGGGCCGTTGCGGTTCATCGTGACCTCATCCCAACGCACGGCGGTAGCGGCCTTCGACGAGGCGGTTCCAGCCCAGCATCACCGCGAGGTTGGCGGCCAGCAGCGTCAGCGCGATCGCGGCGCCGAGCGGCCAGTTCAGCTCGTGCAGGTACTCGTCGTAGACCACGGTCGCGACCATCTTGAGGCGGCGTCCGCCGAGCAGGCCGGGGATCGCGAACGAGCTGGCCGCGAGGCCGAACACGATCAGGCTGCCCGACAGGATGCCCGGCATCACCTGCGGCAGCACGATGCGGCGCAGCGTGGTGAACGGCGAGGCCTTCAGCGACAGTGCGGCGTTCTCGATGCCGGGGTCGAGCTTCTGCAGCGAGGTCCACACGGGGATCACCATGAACGGCAGCATCACGTGCACCAGCGCGATGACGACCGCCGTCTCGGTGTAGAGCAGCTTGAACGGACCGAGGCCGAGCGCGCCCAGCGCCGCGTTGACCAGCCCTTCGGGGCCGAGCAGCATGCTCCAGCCGAAGGCCCGCACCACCACCGAGACCAGCAGCGGCGCCAGCACCACCAGCAGCATCACCGAGCGCCACGGGTTGCGCATGCGGCTGAGCACGTACGCCTCGGGCGCACCGACCAGCACGCAGATCAGCGCCACCAGCGCGGCGATGCGGAAGGTGCGCCAGAAGATGCCGTGGTAGTACGGATCGCCGAACACCATCGCGTAGTGCGCCAGCGTGAACTCGCCGGCGCGCGCGCCGGTGGCCGGGTCGTAGACGTTGAACGACAGCACCGCGGTGAGCGCGAGCGGCACCAGCAGCAGGCCGGTGAAGAGCAGCGCCGCCGGGCCGCCGAGCCACCAGGGGGCGGACTTCACGGGGCGGCCTCCACCGCCGGGGACTCGCCCGGCAGCAGCCGGCTGCCGTGCACCGGCCAGTCGATGCCGGTGCGCTGCCCGGCTTCGAGCGCCACGCGGCCGTCGTTCGGGCACAGCACCGCGAGCGCGYCGACCGCGGTGTCGACGCGGTACAGCCACTGGCTGCCGAGGAAGAAGCGCTCGGCGATCTCGCCGTCGAGCCGGCCGCTGCCCGGCGCGACGAACTGCAGCTTCTCGGGCCGCACGCTCAGCAGCACCGCGGCCCCGGGGCGGAAGCCCGTCTCTTCGACCACCACGCGAAGGCTGCCGACCTGCACCGCGCCTTCGCCGTTGACGCGGCCTTCCAGCAGGTTGGCCTTGCCGACGAAGGTCGAGATGAAGCGGGTGCGCGGATGCTCGTAGACGCGCTGCGGCCGGTCGACCTGCGTCGCGCGGCCCTGCTCCATCACGACGACGCGGTCGCTGATGGACATCGCCTCGCCCTGGTCGTGCGTGACCATCACCGTGGTGGTGCCGACCTGGCGCTGGATGCGGCGCAGCTCGAACTGCATCTCCTCGCGCAGCTGCGCGTCGAGGTTGGACAGCGGCTCGTCGAGCAGCAGCACCGGCGGCTCGATCACCAGCGCGCGGGCGAGCGCGACGCGCTGGCGTTGCCCGCCGGAGAGCTCGCGCGGGTACTTGCCGGCATGCGCTTCCAGGTGCACCAGCGCCAGAGCCTCACGCACCCGCTCCAGCCGCTCGGCGCGCGGCATGCGCCGCATCTCGAGGCCGAAGGCCACGTTGGCGGTGACCGTCATGTGCGGGAACAGCGCATAGGTCTGGAACACGATGCCGAGACCGCGCGTGTTGGCCTTGGCGTGCGTGATGTCGCGGCCGTCGAGCTCGATGCGGCCGCGCGTCACCGGCTCGAAACCGGCCACCATCTGCAGCGTCGTGGTCTTGCCGCATCCCGAAGGCCCGAGCAGCGAGACGAACTCGCCTTTCTCGACCGACAGGTTCATGTCGGCGACCGCGCAGGTGTCGCCATAGAACTTGGTCACGCCAGTCAACTGCAGGAAAGACATCGGGGTCCTCGCTTGCGGAATCCGGGAGGGAAGATTCCTCCAACGGATCGCAAGTTGCGGGCCATCTTGACCCGAGAATTCCAATCAATCAAATACTCCATTTCCCTATTTCGTTTGATGGAATACTTCAGGCTTCTGTGACCCATGGAATTCCACAGGATCGAGCATGAGCGATGAGAGCCCGTCGACCGCCGCCGCCAGCCGGCTGTTTGCCGTGATCCGTGCGCTGGCGCAGGTGCACGCCGATGGGGGGCGCGTCACGCAGATTGCCCGCAGCGTGGGCCTGACGCAGGCCACCACGCACCGCCTGCTGCAGTCGCTGGTGGCAGAGGGCATCGTCGAGCAGGACGCGCGCAGCAAGCTCTATCGCCTGGGCATCGAGTTCTTCGCGCTGGCCGCCTCGGCCGGCAACCCGGCCGACCTGCGCACGCTGTGCCGACCCGCGCTGTTGCGGCTGTGCGCGAGCCTGGGCGACAGCATCTTCCTGCTCGCGCGCAGCGGCTTCGATGCGGTGTGCCTGGACCGCAGCGAGGGGCCGTTCCCGATCCGCTCGTTCACCGGCGACGTCGGTGGGCGCGTCGCGCTGGGCGTGGGCCAGGGGGCGCTGGCGATCCTCGCGTTCCTGCCGGAGGCCGAGCGCGAAGAGGTGATCCGCTTCAACCTGTCGCGGGTGCGCGAGTACGGCGTGTACGACGAGGTCTACCTGCGCACCGAGATCGACCGCGTGCGGCAGCTCGGCTACGCGGGCCGCAACACCGGGCTGCTCGAAGGCATGGCGGGCGTCGCGGTGCCGGTGCTCGACCGCGAGGGGCGCGCGGTGGCGGCGCTCTCGGTCGGCACGATCTCGGACCGGCTGAATGCCGACCGGATGCCGACCGTGGTGGAACTGCTGAAGCGCGAGGCGGCCGCGATCGGGCCGCAGATCCACCCGTTCGATCCGAGCCTGCGGCGGCCGGCACAGAGCCTGGCGTCGCGCTGATCCGGAAGCGGCCTGTCGGACGGCACTCCGTCGGATACACGGGCCGCTACCAATTGGGGGTTGCCGCCGATGGCGCCGCCTCTTCCAATGGGGGTCTCCGGAAGTGGATCCGGCAGGGAGAACAGATGAAGATGTCGTGGATCATCGCCTCGGCGTGCGCGCTGGGCGTGTGCGGCGTGGCGCAAGCCGGCGCGGGCTCGACGCCGGGTTCGGAACCCGGTTCCGCCTCGGCGAGCTTCACGCTCGGTACGCCGAGCGGGCTCGACACCGGCGAGCCGGGGCACTGGCTGGCGGACAACGGCTTTCAGGCGTCGATCGTGACGTCGCACAAGGTGCAGGAGGCGGGCGATCCGCGCTCGCTGAACCTGAAGTCGCGCCTGCTCGATGCGTCGGCGCGCGAGGGCACGCCGTTCGGCGAGGCGGCGATCGAATTGCCGAAACCATCGGGCGAGACGCTGTCGGCGCAGGCCTCGATCTCGCACGGCAGCGTATCGGCCGGCTGGCATGCCGATCACCAGGACGACGAGGCGAGTGCGACGGTCAACTGGCAGCGGCCCTTCGTGCTGAACCCGTTCGCGTCGGTGACGTTCTCGGGCATCGCGATGCTGGCGAACGCGGTGGCATCGACCCCTCTGCCGCGCTTCACCGAAGACAGCAGCCGGCCCGACCTGTACGTGCACCAGGCGGCGCTGATCTTCCGCGACGAGGCGTTCGGGACCAACGGCGTGAACCTGATCGCGAACATCTTCAACGAGAACCCGACGGCGCCCGGCACCGGCGTGCAGCAGCGGCTGCCGAGCTTCGACGACTTCACGTACAGCGCCGACCCGCTCGGCAACCTCTCGCTGACGGTGCACAACCACTCGGGCCAGGTGCTGTTCGGCAGCTTCGAGCTGTTCGCGTACAGCTGGAACAACACCGCGCCGGTGCCGGAGCCGGCGACCTGGGCGTTGATGGTGCTGGGGTTGGCGGGGATGGGGGCGGTGGCGAGGAAACGCCGTTCGCCCTGAGCTTGTCGAAGGGTCGGGCTGAGCTTGTCGAAGACCCTGCGCGCTTCGGATATGGCCCTTCGACGGACGGGCCCTCGACAAGCTCGGTCCCTGCTCAGGGTGAACGGGCGGGCCGCCCCGCTCAACTGATCGAGATCAGCCCTTCGCCTTCGCCGGCTTGTACCCCAGCCGCTGCATCGCCCGCCCGAGCACCTGCTTCGTCGTCCAGTAGTCCTGCCACGGATCCTCGCGTTCGAACGACAGGTGCTCGCGTGCGGTCTTGACCGTCCACTGGTCGCCGCCCTTCAGTTCGTCGAGCGCGCTCCACGGCACCGGCATCGAGACGCCCAGCCCCGGCCGTGCCCGCGCCGAGAACGCGGCCACCGTCGTCGCGTTGTGGCCGTTGCGCAGGTAGTCGACGAAGATCCTGCCGACGCGGTTCTTCGGGCCGCTCTTCGCGACGAAGCGCTCCGGCACCACGCTCGCCATGTGCTGCACGATCGCCTGCGAGAAACCCTTCACCGCATCCCAGCCGTGCTGCGGCTTCAGCGGCACCACCACGTGCAGGCCCTTGCCGCCGCTGGTCTTCAGCCAGCTCTCGAGCCCCAGCGCCTGCAGCAGCGAACGCACCAGCGCCGCCGCCTCGCGCACCTGCGCCCACTCGACGCCCTCTCCGGGATCCAGGTCGAACACCATGCGGTCGGGCTGGTCGATGCGGCGCGCCAGCGCATTCCAGGTGTGGAACTCGATCACGTTCATCTGCGCCGCGCCCGCCAGCGCTGCCGCGCTCGGCACCTCCAGCAGCGGCTCGTGTTCCGGCCACAGCGCCGAGTCGAGCTCACGCAGGCCGGGGAAACGCATCTTGCCGGCGTGCTTCTGGAAGAAGGTCTCGCCGCCCACGCCTTCCGGCGCACGCAGCAGCGCGCACGGCCGCCCCTTCAGGTGCGGCAGCATCCGCTGCGCCACGCTCTCGTAGTAGTGCACCAGGTCGAGCTTCGTGATGCCGCTGCGCTTGTCGATCACGCGCTCCGGGTGCGTCACCTTCGTTGCCATCGTCGCCTCCATCGCCTTCACCGGCACGACGCGCTCGCGCGTGATCCGCTTCGCCGGCTTGTCGGTGCGCAGCCCCTCGAACGACGCGTGGCGGATCTGCCCGTCCGGCGTCCACTCGCCGAAGCTCACCTCGGCCATCAGCATGGGCTTGACCCAGCGGCGCTCGCCCTCGGCCCCGCGCGGCCCGCGCCCACGCTTCGGTGCCGCATCGAACGGCGAGGCCTCGACCTGCAGCTTCGCGAGCTTCTGCTTCAGCTCGGCCGCCGTCGCGGCATCCCACCCGGTGCCGACGCTGCCGACCGACTTCAGCCGGCCGGCGTCATCGTGCACGCCGAGCAGCAGGCTGCCGATCTGCGCGTTGTCGCGCTCGCCGCGCCGGTCGGTGTAGCCGCCGATCACGAACTCCTGGCGCTGCTGGCATTTCAGCTTCAACCAGGTCTCGCTGCGGCGCGACACGTACGGCGCATCCTGCCGCTTCGCGATCACGCCTTCGAGCTTCAATCGGCAGGCCGACTGCAGCACGCTGGCCGCATCGGCGGGGAAGTCCTCGCTGAAGCGCAGCGGCCCGCTGGCCTTGGCATCGAGCAGCTGTTTCAGCAACCGCCGGCGCTCGCGCAGCGGCAGTTCGCGCAGGTCGTGCCCCTCCACGTAGGGCAGGTCGAACAGGAAATACGCCACGTGCGAGGTGTCGCCGCCGTCGAACGCGTTCTGCAGGCGGTTGAAGGCCGGCAGGCCGTCGTCGCCGAGCACGACGATCTCGCCGTCGAGCCAGGCCGATGACAGCTCGAGGCGGCGCAAGGCCTCGACCAGCGCCGGCATCCGCCCGCTCCAGTCGTGCCCGCCGCGCGTGATCAGCACCGGCTTGCCGCGCTGGATGCGCGTCATGATCCTGTAGCCGTCGAACTTGATCTCGAAGCCCCAATCGCCGTCGGCCGGCACGCCGCTCGCGAGGGTGGCGAGCTGCGGCGACATCGTCTTCGGCAGCGCTGCCTTCACGGCTTTCGCGCCCGTGTCTTGCGCGTCGGCCACGGCCGCGGCATTGACGCTGTCCGGCAGCGCACTGACCACGTCGTACTCGGCGTGCGGCCGCGCGAAGCCGTCCTTCTTCTTCAGCAGCAGCCACGGCTGCTGCTTCTCGCGGCCCGACTTGCGCATGCGCACCAGCTCCCACGCACCGTGCAGCTTCTCGCCGTCGAGCGTGAAGGCGATCTTGCCGGCTGCCAGGCCCTTCTTCGCCTCGCGCACACCCCCCACCGGCTGCCAGCTGCCGCGGTCCCAGACGATCACGTCGCCGGCACCGTAGTGGCCCTCGGGGATGTGGCCCTCGAAGCTGTTGTACGAGACCGGGTGGTCTTCGGTGCGCACCGCGAGCCGTTTCTCGGCCGGGTCGAAGCTCGGCCCCTTCGGCACGGCCCACGAGAGCATCACGCCCTCCAGCTCGAGCCGGAAGTCGTAGTGCAGCCGCGTCGCATCGTGCTTCTGCACGACGAACGCGAGCTGCGGGCCGGTCTTCGCCCGCGCGCCGCGCGGCTCGGGCGTCTGGCTGAAATCGCGCTTGCTCCAATAGGTGTGCAGCGGGTCGGCGGGTGTCGACGCACGGGTACTGCGTTCCATCGCGATGTCCTCAGGCGCGCTTGCGTGCAGCCGGCTTGCGGGCCGCCGGCTTCGCGGCCGATGCGGCCTTGCCCTTCAGGCTCTTCGCGAGCAGCTCGGTCAGGTCGACCACGTTGCTCGGGCCGCTCTTCTCGCCGCTGTCTTCCATCGCCTCCACCTGCTCGGTCTCGCCGCGCTCGATGCGCTTGGCCACCAGCGCGTGGATCGCCTCGCTGAAGCGATCCGCATACGCCTCGGGCTTCCAGGTCTCGGTCATGTCGCCGATCAGCTGCTTCGCCATCTTCAGTTCGGCCTCCTTCAGGTTCGTGCCCTTCTTTCCTTCGGGTGGCAGCTTGATGTCGGCCCACGGGCGGATGTCGGCAGCCCAGCGCAGCGTGTTCAGCATCAGCGCCGGGCCGCTCGGGATCAGCGCGGCCAGGTGCTCCTTGGTGTGCATCACGACGCGCGCGATGCCGATCACGCCCGAGGCGAGCATCGCCTCGCGCAGCAGCGCATACACCTTCTCGCCCTTGGCCAGCGGCTCCAGGTAATACGGCCGGTCGAGCAGCGTGAACGGGATCTCGTCGGCATGCGCGAACGATTCGATCTCGATCGTCTGCGTGGTCTTCGGGTACGCGGCCTTGATCTCGTCGTCGCTCAGCACGACGTAGTCGCCTCCCTCCACCTTCACACCCTTCACGATGTGCGCCTTGTCGATCTCGCGGCCGGTGCGCTTGTTGACGCGCTTGTAGCCGACCGGGTCCATCGAGCGCTTGTCGAGCCAGTCGAAGTCGACACCCGATTCCGACGACGCGGGATACAGCGCGACCGGTACATGCACCAGCCCGAAGCTGATGGCACCTTTCCAGATGGCGTGGGGCATGGCGGGACTCCTTGGGACGTGGTTCAGCGAGGTCGACGACGAACCGAGCCTAGGGTCGCCGCAGCGCATGGCACCAGCGGCAGATCGCGCGCGTTGATGTAGGAAGACGCCGGCAGCAAAAAATTTTCTATCCGACTGGACGTCCCGTGCCGGCAGGAGTTCAATGGCCTCGCTGTAATTGGAACCGGTTCCAATGACCGCAGTACAGGGACCGTTTCTGCGACTCAAACGAGGAGACAGACATGAAACAGGTCCCATC
>NZ_JBFUFQ010000209.1:0-10141 GCF_056403355.1 Rhizobacter sp. P2_H3
ATCGAGCTCGGTGGGGTGCGGGCGGCCTACCTGCGGCTGCGCAGCCTCGGCAGCGGGCCGGTGCCGGAACTCACGGGGGCCGAGGCGACGAGCGCGACGCTGCAATGGCCGCAACCTGCGTTGCAATGGAGCGAGCCGATCGCGCCGGCGAGCTGCGATGCGCAGCATTGCGACTACACGCTGCCGGCGGTGGCCGTGGAGGCGCTGGAACTGCTGCCGCACGATGCGAACACGGTGGCGCGCGTCGGCTGGCTGGTGCGGGGCGAGACCGCGCCGCGCCAGCATGGTCACCGCCACGGATTGCGCCGGCACCTGCATGCGCTGCGCGACAAGACCCCGGCGCCGCTGCCGGTACCCGAGCCCGGCTGGCAGCCGCTGGCCGACGGCAGCGTGTGGTGGCTGCGGCTGCCGACGGGGGAGTCGCGCTCGCCGGTGTTGCGGCTCGATGGGGCGGTGCACGCGCAGCTGCGGCTGCAGGTGGCTGGTGGCGTGGCGCAACTGGGAGCGCAGCCGCCGCAGCTGCGCATCGGCGTGCGGGCGCGGACGCTGGTGATGCTGGCGCGCGGCAGCGGGCCGCATCGGCTGAACTGGGGGGACCCGGCGCTGGCGACGCCGGTGATGTCGCTGGGCGAGCTGATGCCTGCGCGACGCGGCGGCGATGCGCTGCCGGCGGACCGGGCGGTGCTGGTGGCAGAGGCGGCACCGGTGGCGTCGCCGGTGCTGCCGGCGGCGTCGGCGCCGGTACTTGCGCCGAAGACATCGCGCGCGTGGCTGTGGGGCGCGTTGGTGGCCGGGGTGGCGCTAATGGCGGCGATGGCGTGGTCGTTGTTGAAGGGAAAAGGTTGAGGATGGAACGAATGGCGTGAGGCCGGTACTCAGCGACCTGTTGAATTCACGGGGCGCGGATGAACCAGCAGCAGGTGATCGTCATCAGAAAGCGGACGACGAAGGCGCCGCCCACGCCGGCCAACACGCCCCGCAAGCCTCATCAGCAACACCGCCTTCAGCGCGAGAACAGCGGCCGGCACCTGAAGGGCCTGCGCCTGACCACCCCTTCATCCAGGCACACGTTGCCCGAGCCGGTGCCTGGTGGTGCCTCGCCGCCCCAGCTGTCTGCGGTGCTGCGGCGTGCACAGACCGTGGACCTGGGCGATGACGGCTCGGCGCCTGGTTGGACGTTGCTCGCGTCGGTGCTGAAGAGCTGCCCTGACACCGCCACGCTGCAGAGGTCGGTCGCGTCGGCAGTCGCATCGACCGGGAGCATCGAGGCCTTCGTCGCCTCGGCCGGCGAATGCCTTGGGCAGGCTCGTCAACTCGCCGAACGCGCGTCGCTCGACATCGCGTCGCGCTGCCGCCTGGGCGATCTTCTGCATCACTGCCTGGCGATGCAGGCGCTGTGGCTGACGGACGATGCGGGCCTGCTGACGCCGCTGATCGATGGATTTCTGGCGGTTGCGGCATTCGATCCGCAGCAGCGGCCGGTAGCAAAGCTCGCTGCCGCGCGACAGATCCTGAAGGGTCTGGAGGATCGCAGGTCCGACGAGGGCGAGGATGCTCTCGGCAAGGTCCGCATCCAGGTGCACGAACTGGCGGCTCAGGTGGCAGGTCGCCAGACGCGGCGCGTGATGGCCGCGCTCGAGGACTGGGGACTGACGCGCGACGAGATCGACGACTGCCTGAACGACGACGATGTGCTGCAGGCTTTCGTCTGCCTGCTGGAGGGGGCTGCGCTGATGCCGGAATTGCGGCGTGACGCCGAGGGGCTGCCGCAGGTCGCCAGATTCGCGCCCATCACGGCGTCTTCGTCCGACGTGGCTGACGTGGTGGGTGCGATGGCTGCTCAGGGGCGATTCCCGCTGGCCGTGCAGTTGCTGGCTGACCACCTGTTGAACCGATCGACCATTGACGACAGCGACGAGGCCTTTCCGAGGCTGCTTCGACTGTGCGCCTTGCTCTGGGATCAGGTCGAGAAGGGAGGCGTTTCGCGCATCACACTGTTCCGGAGCGCGGAGCATGTGCGCCTGCTGCTCGATGGCGGCCTGGTGCGTGGAGCCTGGCTGACGGCGATCGCCACCCGGCTGCTGGGAGACATCAGGCTGCCCACGCGGGACAGCAGGCTGGTGCAGCTCGACCACATGACCAGCGTGTGCTGTGTGCTGCAGGCGGTGGCATCGGGCACGTGCACGGGGGGCTCCGAGGCAACGATTCTGCAGGTTGCAGCCGACGTGGCGGCGGACTGCCCTGGCTGGGGGCGCGAAGCGATCGAACAATGGGTGCGGCGCTGCGACGAGGTCACGCCGGGCCGGTGGCATTCACGCTTCCTGGCATGCCTTGGCGCGCGACTCGATCGGATCTCGCAGATCCGGTCGGCACGCGACGACCTGCACACTGGCGTGTTCCCCTTCACGTTCGTCCGCTCTGGCGGATCCGAGGCCGTCTACTGGGAGTCTGATCCGTCTTGCCGGCAGCGTTCCTTCCGTTGGGAATTGCATGGCGTTGCGTTCATGGCCTTCGCTCACGCCCGACTGGATCAGGCACTGGAGATCGATCCTGCTGAAGCGCGCCAATGGTTCGACATCGTGCGTGCGGACCTTCGACCCGAGCGAGCCAGCGACCGGGCAAAGTTGCTCGCACTGGTCATGCGGGCGATGAGTCGGTCGAAGGAGCTTCTTGACGACATCACGATGCGCGACAGGCTGGAGCAGCTTGCGTTGGAGCCCGCCACGGTCCGCTGTGCGATGGCGCTTTGCGGCATTGACGCATTCCAGCTGTGCGTCGAGATCTCCTCGCACAAGGGAATCAATGCCTCATCAAGCGGTGTCCGGAGCTTGCAGAGGCAGTTGCTGCGCAGCCCTGTGTTCGAAGTCATGTGCACTTCCATGCTGGGCATGCGCATGCTCGACGACCTGCTCGGTCGTGTGGTGTCGGATCCCTCGCTGCTGGAGCGACAACCGATGCGCCAACTGCTCCGCATGCTGGCCGACACCGAGGGCGCTCGCCCTCCGTGTCGTTCGCTGGTGTCGCATCCGATGCTTCGCGCGGCCTTGAATCGATTCGGCTCGGACCTCCGGCCCGCCATGCTCGAGTGCCTGCTGCTGCTGCCCCTGGCAGCGCGGAGCCGGCGTGCGCAGGCGATGGGCATCACGCTGCCGGATGGCTTGTCTTCCCTGTTCGCATCGACGGGCAAGGATCGGCATCGTGCGCTTCACCGATTGCGCAGATCGCTCGAGACCGCCGAGCCACTCGATCCCCGCCTGCGGCTGGCGGCGCTGGGGGCGACAAGGGCAGATTCCCTGTCTGTGTCGAGCAGCATGCCGCTGGCCGATGGCCTGCTCCTGCTGCACGAGGCCTTGTCGCCCACCGCAATATCGCAAGGGCCAGGCGAGAGGCGGGTACAGCGTCTCGTGGACCTCGTTCGACTGACCTTGCGACTGCTCCATGAACGACCCGACGAAACGTCACAGGCCTTCTTCCATCTCTTTCCTCCGCTGGGCGATCCAGCCGACGCCGAATCGATGGTCGCATCCCAGGGGTCGCGGGCAGTCGAGTCGGGCGGTCGGGCCATGCAGTCCAAGGGGACACCGGGGCTGTTCGCGTTTGCAGCGTTGCTGACCTGCCTGTACCTGATCGAGGAACAGCCACTTCCCGTGGCGGACTGCTTCGAAGCGGCGAGCCTGGCGAGGCTGATGTGCGCGGCGTTGTGGCTGGATGAGGGACGCGGACTGCGATGCAGGCAGCAACTCGCGCAGGCGCAGCGGCACTCGCATCGGGTCCGGCATTGGTTGCTCTCGCCGGGCTGGTTCAGTGGCTTGCGAGCCGAACTGTTCGAGGCCAGCGCTGCCATGCCGGGTTGATCATCTGATTTTGCAGAGGTGTTTCACAGCTGTTACTCCCCATCCGACGCCCTTGCGGAATAGACACGCTATTGCCGCGCTATTGCCCGTCTTGCGTCAGCGTGGTCCCCGCAGAATCCGTTTTCAGGGACACACCAGCGAGACCTCCATGAACTCTGACTCCATCGACCGTTCCTGGCGTGCACTGCCGGCGCTGCGCCTGCCGCTGTCGGGCTTCCTGGAAGAGCGGGGGCAGGGGGTCGACAACCTGCTGGCCACGCTGGTGCGCCGCATCACCGGCGGCAACCTCGCCTACCTCGGCGTGCCGGCCGACCTGGTGTACCGGCTCGCCTGCCTGTGCAGCCGCTGGTCGCCGGACCTGCAGGAGTTCATCGCGCAGGTGCTGGAGCGCAGCGGCAACCTCGATCACTTCCTGACGCAGCCGGCCGCGACCGACCACCACGCCGACATGTACGGCCTGCTCGAAGCCAGCATCACCGCGGCCGAGTTCGCGATGAACGCCGACCACGACGCGCGCAGCCGCAAGCCGCTGCCGCCGATCGTCTCGGAGCTGCAGCAGATCTGCTCCGCCACCGCCTTCCTGTTCGACCTCGGCAAGGTCTACAGCGAACACCCGGGCCAGGACCTGCCGCGCAGCGCGCGCCGCCAGTTGCAGCCGCACGCCGACCTGTCGCGCTGCTGGCGCAGCAGCTGGACCACGCTGGCACGCCGCAACCCGATCCTCGCCGCCTGGCTCGACCAGGTGGCCGGCCGCCGCTCCGGCGCGACTGCCGCGGTGCGCGCCGCGCGCGCGCTGACGCACAACGCGGTGCGGGCGAGCTGGCGCAGCGACAGCCAGCTGTTGCCCGTCTGACGGCCGGTCCGACCTGACAGGCATGCGGCTTGCCGCCGTTCGGGCATCAACCCGAACGGAGTGCAGCATGCCCACCCATACCGCCCGCAAGACCTCGCCATCCGACCGACCGCGTGCCGACGAGGGCGATGCGGTCGCCGTGAAGCACCGGCGCATCCAGGCCGCGCAGGACAGCGCCGACGCGAAGAAGGGCCCCACCGACAAGCAGAAGAGCAAGGCACCGGTGCAGGCCGGTGCCCGTGAGCAGCCGGCCCGGCTGCCCGCACAGCACATCGCCAAGCCGGGGCTGGAAGCCGAACTCGAGCTGAAGCCCAAGTTCCTCGCGCCGTACTACGAAGGCAGCCACAAGCTGCAGGACGCCGCGGCGCTGATCACCGGCGGCGACTCCGGCATCGGCCGCGCGGTGGCCGTGCTGTTCGCGCGCGAAGGCGCCGATGTCGCGATCGTCTACCTGAACGAGCACGAAGACGCCGAGGAGACGAAGCGCTGCGTCGAGGCCGAAGGCGGCCGCTGCGTGCTGATCCCCGGCGACGTGCGCGACCCGGCGTTCTGCCGCGATGCGGTGGCCCGGGCGGTGAAGGCCTTCGGCAAGCTCGATGTGCTGGTCAACAACGCCGCGTTCCAGGAGCATGCCGACGCGATCGAGGACATCACCGACGAGCGCTTCGACGAGACGCTGCGCACCAACGCCTACGGCTACTTCCAGATGGCCCGGGCCGCGCTGCCGCACATGGGCCGCGGCGGCGCGATCATCAATACCGGCTCGGTGACGGGGCTCGAGGGCAGTGCTCACCTGCTGGACTACGCGATGACCAAGGGCGCGATCCATGCGTTCACGAAATCGCTCGCGAGCAACGTGCTGCACCGCGGCATCCGCGTCAATGCGATCGCGCCGGGACCGGTCTGGACGCCGCTGAACCCGGCCGATGCGCCTGCCGAGAAGGTCGCGGCATTCGGGCAGCGCACCGACATGCACCGCGCCGCGCAACCCGAGGAGCTGTCGCCGGCCTATGTGTTCCTCGCGTCGCCGGCCTGCTCGGGCTACATCACCGGCATCGTGCTGCCGGTGACCGGGAGCATCGGCGCGATCTGATCCGGCTGGCTTCGGCGGGGAATACTGTATATATTTACAGGATGCCCCGGAAGTTCAACCCCATCCAGTCCCGCCCGCCGATCCAGCCGCTCGTGCCGATGCCGGCGCCCGGCGCCACCAAGGGCCGCGGTACCGCGTGGGCCATCGAGCACCGCTTCACGACGCGCGGCGGCGAAGACTTCGACGACGGCTGGGGCACGCTCGAGCAGCAGGCGAGCGAAGAGCACCTGCCGCGCGCCACGCAGATCATCGAGGAGCGGGTCAAGAGCATCCTCACGAGCAACGACTCGCCCGACGTGCACTTCGACCTGTCGATCAACCCCTACCGCGGCTGCGAGCACGGCTGCATCTACTGCTTCGCGCGGCCCACGCACAGCTACCTCAACATGTCGCCGGGGCTGGATTTCGAGACCCGCATCATCGCGAAGGTCAACGCCGCCGAACGCCTGCGCGAGGCGCTCGCGAGCCGCGCCTACGAACCGCAGATGCTGAACATCGGCTCGGCCACCGACGCCTACCAGCCGGTCGAGCGCAAGCTCGGCATCACCCGCTCGGTCATCGAGGTGCTGCACGGCTGCGACCACGCGTTCTCGATCGTCACCAAGTCGTCCGGCGTCGAGCGCGACCTCGACCTGATCGCGCCGATGGCGGCGCGCGGGCTGGCGGCGGTGTACGTGTCGGTGACCTCGCTCGATGCCGAGCTCTCGCGCATCCTCGAGCCGCGCGCCGCGTCGCCGCAGCGCCGGCTGCGCACGATCAAGACCTTGGCCGAGGCCGGCGTGCCGGTGGGGGTCAGCGTGTCGCCGGTGATCCCGTTCATCAACGAGCCCGAGATCGAGCGCATCGTCGAGGCGGCTGCCGAGGCCGGCGCGCGTTCGGCCTTCAGCATCATCCTGCGCCTGCCCTGGGAGGTGAACCCGCTGTTCCAGCAGTGGCTCGACCAGCACTTCCCCGAGCGCGCGGCCCGTGTGATGGCGCGCATCCGCGACATGCGCGGCGGCAAGGACTATGACGCCACGTTCAGCAAGCGCATGAAGGGCGAGGGCGTGTGGGCCGAGCTGATCTCGCAGCGCTTTCGCAAGGCCTGTGCGCGCCACGGCATGAACCGCGTGCGCACCGAACTCGACCTGACGCTGTTCCGCAAGCCGCGGCTGCCGCCGGCGAACGGACAGGGCGAGTTGTTCTGACTCAGTCCTTCAGGTCGGGCTCGAAGAAGATCCAGCGGATCGACGGAAACGCGGTGCGCAACCCAGCTTCCACCCGGTTGATCGCCTCGATCAGCGCCACGTCCGACGGCTGCGGCGCCATGCGCGCCTTCACGGCCACCATCACGTCGTTGCCGAGCTGCTGCGTCAGCAGGTTGTAGATCTGCGCCACCTCGGGCTGCGCGGCGATGTGCTCGCGCATCGCGGCCAGCACCGTCGGCTCGGCGCTCTGGCCGACCAGCAGCGACTTGACCTGGGTGCCCACCAGGATCGCGACCACCACCAGCAGCACGCCGATGACGATCGAGCCGATGGCATCCCACATCGGGTTGCCGGTGAGCACGGCCAGGCCGATGAAGGCGAGCGCGGCGACCAGGCCGCCGAGGGCTGCGAGGTCTTCGCCGAGCACGACGATCAGCTCGCTCTGGCGCGAGCGGCGGAACCATTGCCACAGCGTCTGCGCACCGCGCTCCTTGTTGATCTCGCGCAGGCAGCCCCACAGCGAGACGCTCTCGGCGACGACGCCGAACGCGAGGATGGCCATCGCGACGCCGGCGTATTTCACCGGCTCGGTGTCGTGCAGCTTGTGCACGCCTTCGTAGATCGAGAACAGGCCGCCCATGCTGAACAGCATCAGCGCGACGATGAAGCTCCAGAAGTAGATCGCCTTGCCGTAGCCGAGCGGGTGGTCGGCGGTCGGCGCCTTCTTGGCTTCCTTCAGGCCCCAGATCAGCAGGCCCTGGTTGCCGCAATCGGCGTACGAGTGGATGGCCTCGGCCAGCATCGACGACGAACCGGTGAACACCGCGCCGACGGTCTTCGCGATCGCGATCGCGAAGTTGGCGCCGAGCGCGAAGAAGATGGATTTCAGGGAGTCGGAAGAGGCGGACACGGCTTCCCGTTCGGAGTCGTTGGAAGCGGGGACTTTAACTGCGTCGTTCTTTGTGGTTGTTGCGCATTGGTGCGGAAGGCGCGAGCGGGGAGTCTGGGGCTCGCCGTCGCGCCGGTCTTCGCCCCTGGCGGGGCGAAGACTCCCCTGCGCTGACTGGTTTCATGGCCCGTCGCCCAAACTCCCGCCACTCACTGCGTTCGTTGTGGTCAAACAGTGGGCGACAGTCAGTTCACGAAGCGCGCTGGCGCACGCGGGCCATGAAACCAGCCAGCTCCGGCGCCCCCTCCTTATTGGCGCACCACAGCCTCCCCGCACCCGCCTTCTGCCACCGCCCTGCCTTTGGGGAGGTGACAAGCGAACAAGTGGGGGTTGAGCCCGGGTTGCACCCGGGCGCGTCCATGCGAGAAAGATCTACCTGCAGCGGGAGAACACGTCCAGGTCGCCGCGATAAACGCTCGTCTTCGCCCGCATCAACCCCAGCACGCTCGGCACCAGGTTGTCGTGGCTCAACGCCACGTCGCGCTGCTTCTGCAGACACTGCATCGCGATCCCGGTCGCCGCCTCGGTCTGCGGCGCCAGCCACACCACCATCGGAACGTGCTTCTGCTCGCGCGGCGCGATGCCGTAGGGCAGGCCGTGCAGGTAGAGGTTGTTCTCGCCGAGCGATTCGCCGTGGTCCGACAGGTACAGCAGCGCCGGGTCGTAGGCCACCGCCTGCTTGCCAAGCCAGGCTATCGCCTGCGCCAGCACGCTGTCGGTGTAGGCGATCGAGTTGTCGTAGGCATTCAGCAGCTGTTGCCGCTCGCACTGCTGCAGAACGTTGGTCGTGCACTCCGGCATGAAGGGCTTGCGGCCCGGCGGCGAGCGCTTCGAGTAGGCCGGCCCGTGGCTGCCCATCTGGTGCAGCACCAGCACCACGCCACGGGCGCGTCGATCGGCCGGCAGCGCGGCCAGCCGCTGGTCGAGCCCGTGCAGCAAGGCCTCGTCCAGGCACTCGCCGCCGTCGCACAGCCCGGCCGGCATCGGCGCGGCACCGGCTGCGAGCCGGTACGCATCGTCGTGCGGCACGCGCTCGCACAACCCCTTGCAGCCGGCCTGGTTGTCCAGCCACAGCACCGCCAGCCCGGCCCGCTGCAGCACATCGAGCACGTTCTCGTAGTCCTGGTCACGCGATTCGTAGGCCTGCTTGCCCAGGTGCGAGAACATGCACGGCAGCGAGGTGGCCGTGCTGGTGCCGCACGACGTGACGTTGCTGAAGCTGACGACGCCCTGCGCCGCGAGGCCCGGCGTGGTGGCCCGCTCGTAGCCGTTCAGCGCGAAGTGATCGGCGCGCGCCGTCTCGCCGACCACCAGCGCCAGCAGCAGCGGCTTCGCGCCGGGCGCGGGCGGCGCAAGCGCCACGTCAGTGCCGATCGCGACCGGTGGTCCGGCCGGCCGCGCGTTGGCATCGTGCACCAGCATTCCGAGCGCATAGAACGAGTTCAGCGGATTGATCTTGTAGCGCAGCGTGTTGTGGGTGCGCATCGTCGACGCGAGGTCGGCGAACAGGGCGCCTGCCACGACCACCATCACGACCAGCGCCGCAACCAGCCCCAGCAGGTTGCGGCCGGCCTGTCGCCACAGGCCCGGCGCCTGCAGCGGCCGGCGCCACAGCCACGCGAGCGGCAGCACCGCGATCACGAGCACGCTCGCCGCCATGCGCAGGCTCAGCAGGTCGCGCGTCTCGCGCATGTCGGTCTGCAGCACGTTGGTCATCATCGTGCTGTCGATCACGACGTTGTAGGTGCCCATGAAATGCGCACCGAAGGCCGCCGCCAGCAGGAAGAGCCCGATCGCCGGCTTGATGCTCCAGCGCCAGGCCAGCAGCGTCAGCACGATGCTGGTGAGGCACGCGACGATCACGCCGAACGCGACGATGAAGAGCGTGCCGCGCGGGCCCTGCATCTCGGGCAGCGCCCGCAGCGACTGCCACAGCGGCCAGTTCGCGAGGGTGGCGATCCACACGCTCGCCAGCACGGCCAGCGTCAGAGGGTTCCAGGAGGTGGAGGAGGGGGGGAACAAAGCCCGGTTGCGGCCAAGGTGCATCCGCAAATTGTCGCAGCAGCAGGATGAGGCGAGGCTTAGGGCAAGGCCTCGATGCCACTGTCCGGGGGCCTCAGGGTGCGTCAGCGGGTGCGGCGGTTTCGGCCTCGGCGGGTGCCCCGCGCTCGCGCAGCGTCAGCGCGCCGGCCTGGCGGCCCGCGG
>NZ_JBFUFQ010000210.1:0-10094 GCF_056403355.1 Rhizobacter sp. P2_H3
CGCCGGGCACGTCGAGCTGCACCGGCTCGGCACCGGTGGCGAGCAGCAGCGCGCCGAACGGCCGCGGCGCGCCACCGGCGAGCCGCAGCCGGCGCGCGGCGACGTCGATCGCGTCGACGCGCGTGTCCAGCAGCAGCTCGATGCGGCGTTCGGCGTACCAGTCGCCGGGCCGCAGCGGCATCCAGTCGGCCTCGGCCGTGCCGGCCAGGAAGTCCTTCGACAGGTTCGGCCGGTCGCAGGGGGGATCGGTGTCGGCACTGAGGATCGCCAGGCGCCCCTCGTAGCCTTCGCGCCGCAGCGTGTCGGCCGCGGCCAGCCCGGCCGCACCGCCGCCGACGATGACCACGTCGTCGAGCGCACCCGGGGATGCCTCGCGGCGCGAACGTGGCGCGGCGACGATGCGCTCGCGGGCGAACACCTGGCCGTCGCGCTGCTCGACGCGCCAGCAGGGCAGGTCGTCCAGCGCCGGCGCGCAGAGCGCCGCGCCGCTGCGGATGTCGAACTGCGCGTGGTGCATCGGGCAGTGCAGCACGTGGCCGTCGAGCAGGCCGTCGGCCAGTGCCGCGTGGTAGTGGGTGCATTGCCCGCCGATCGCGTAGACCGCATCGCCCTGGCGCAGCAGCAGCGCGTCTTCGCCGTCGATCTGCCCGGCCAGCATCGCGCCGTCGGCGATGCGCTCGAGCGGGATGCCGGCCTTCAGGTCGGGCTGCCGGTCGGGCTGAAAAGGTGTGTCGGTCATGGCACGCTCCGGTGGGTTGCGGCAAACATCGTTGCACAAATGGCGGTGACAATGTCGCCGCACCATGAGCGACATCCCGCGGCCCGATCCCGACGTCCTGCTGGCCCAGCTGCGCGACGATGCGCAGCGTGCCACGCGCGGCCGGCTGCGCATCTACTTCGGCTCGTCGGCCGGCGTCGGCAAGACCTGCGCGATGCTGGCGGCCGCGCGCAAGATGCAGTCCGACGGCGTCGACGTGCTGGCCGGGGTCGTCGAGACGCATGGCCGCAGCGAGACCGCGGCGCTGCTCGACGGCCTGCCGGTGCTGCCTGCGAAGACGGTCGACCACCGCGGCCGGCAGCTCGCGGAGTTCGATCTCGACGGCGCACTGGCGCGCCGGCCGGCGCTGGTGCTGGTCGACGAGCTGGCGCATTCGAACCTCGCCGGCTCGCGCCACCCGAAGCGCTGGCAGGACGTCGAGGAGCTGCTGGCCGCCGGCATCGACGTCTACAGCACGCTGAACGTGCAGCACCTGGAGAGCCTGAACGACGTGGTCGGCGGCATCACCGGGATCGTCGTGCACGAGACCCTGCCCGACACCTTCTTCGACCGGGCCGACGAGATCGTGATGGTCGACACGCCGGCCGACGAGCTGATCGAGCGGCTGAAGGCCGGCAAGGTCTACCTGCCGGCGCAGGCCGAGCGCGCCGCGAAGAACTTCTTCCGCAAGGGCAACCTGATGGCGCTGCGCGAGCTGGCGCTGCGCCGCACCGCCGACCGGGTGGAAGACGACGTGCAGGCCTACCGCAGCGACCGCGCGATCGCGCAGGTCTGGAAGACCGAGGGCGCGCTGCTGTGCTGCATCGGCCCGCAGCCGGGCGCCGAGCAGGTGGTGCGCAGCACCGCGCGGCTCGCGCAGCAGCTGGCCGTCAGCTGGCATGCGGTCTATGTCGAGACGCCGGCCCTGCAGCGGCTGCCCGGCGCGCGCCGCGAGGGCATCCTGCAGGCCGTCAAGCTGGCACAGGCGCTGGGCGCGCGCAGCGCGGTGCTGTCGGGCCAGGATGTCGCCGAGGTGCTGGTCGCGCATGCGCGGCAGCACAACCTGTCGAAGCTGGTGATGGGCTCGGGCAACCCGCGCTGGTGGTGGCCGGCGCGCGGCATGGGCCAGGCGGTGGCGCGCCTCGCGCCGGACATCGACCGCATCGAGCTCGGCGCCGCACCGCGCGCCCGGCCGGCGCCCGTGCCGGCAACGCAGCCCGAAGCCGAAGCAAGCATGGTCCCGCCGCTGCGCCGCTACGCGCTGGCCGTGGCCGCCTGCGCCGCGACCGCGCTGGTCACGCACGGGCTGGTGCCGTACTTCGACCTCGCGAACATCGTGATGGTGTTCCTGCTGTCGGTGGTCTGCATCGCGGTCGGGCTGGGCCGCGGCCCGGCGGTGCTGGCGGCGTTCGTCAACGTCGCGGCCTTCGACTACTTCTTCGTCGTGCCGCGGCTGTCGTTCGCGGTGTCCGACGCGCAGTACCTGCTGACCTTCGCGATCATGCTGATCGTCGGTCTGGTGACCGGGCAGCTGACCGCCGGCCTGCGTTTCCAGGTGCGCGTCGCAACGCACCGCGAGGCCCGCTCGCGCGCCCTGTTCGAGGCCGCCCGCGACCTGTCGAACACGCTGACGCGCGAGCACGCGGTCGAGGTGGCGCAAGCCGTCATCGCGCGCGAGTTCCGCGCCGGCGTCGCGGTCTTCGGGCTCGACCTCGACGAGCGGCTGCAATCGCCGCAGCCGTTCGCCGCGGGGCTCGACCTCGGCACCGCGCAATGGGTGCTCGACCACCACCAGCCGGCCGGCCTCGGCACCGACACGCTGCCCGGCAGCGCCTGGCTCTACCTGCCGCTGAAGGCGACGGTGCGTTCGCGCGGCGTGCTGGCGGTGCAGCCGCAGCAGCCGCGCCTGCTGCTGGTGCCGGAGCAGCGCCGCCAGCTGGAGACCTTCGCCGCGCTGGCGGCGATGGCGCTGGAGCGGGTGCACTACATCGAGGTCGCGCAGCACGCGACGGTGCAGATGGAATCCGAGCGGCTGCGCAATTCGCTGCTCGCGGCGCTGTCGCACGACCTGCGCACGCCGCTGGCTGCGCTGGTCGCCACCGCCGAGCTGCTGGCCGCGAGCCAGCCGCCGCTGTCGCCGCGCCAGCGCGAGCTCGCCGCCGGCCTCGGCGACAAGTCGCGCCGCCTGGCCGACATGGTGACCAACCTGCTCGACATGGCGCGCATCCAGAGCGGCGAGATCCGGCTGCGCATCGAGTGGCAGTCGGTCGAGGAGCTGATCGGCGGGGCGGTGGCGGCCTCGCACGACGCGCTCGGCGCGCGGCCGCTCGCGATCCGCATCGAGCCCGGCGTGTCGCTGGTGGAATGCGATGCGGTGCTGATCGAGCGCGTGCTGGTCAACCTGCTGGAGAACGCCGGCAAGTACACGCCGCCCGATGCGCCGGTCGAGATCCTCGCGCGGGCGGAGGGCGGCGAGCTGCTCGTCAGCGTGCGCGACCACGGCCCCGGCGTCGCGCCCGGCCAGGAGGAGCGGATCTTCGAGAAGTTCACCCGCGGCCAGACTGAATCGGCGACGCCGGGCGTCGGCCTCGGGCTGGCGATCTGCCGTGCCATCGTCGAGGCGCACCGCGGGCGCATCCGCGTCGAGCCCGCGCCCGCGCAGCGGCCGGGATCGGGCGCGACCTTCACCTTCAGCCTGCCGCTCGGTACGCCGCCGGCACTCGACCAGGAGACCTGATGTCCACCCCGCTGCCGACCGCCCTGGTGCTCGAGGACGAGCGCGAGATCCGCCAGTTCGTCCGCCTCTCGTTGGAGGGCGAGGGCTGGCAGGTGTTCGAGGCCGGCACCGTGAAGCAGGGGCTGATCGAAGCCGGCACGCGGCGCCCCGACCTGGTGATCGCCGACCTCGGCCTGCCCGACGGCGACGGCGTCGACTTCATCCGCCAGCTGCGCACCTGGTCGGGCGTGCCGGTCATCGTGCTGTCGGCGCGCACGCAGGAGAGCGAAAAGGTGGCGGCGCTCGATGCCGGGGCCGACGACTTCATCACCAAGCCGTTCGGCGTGGCCGAGCTGCTCGCGCGCACGCGTGCCAACCTGCGCCGCATGCGGGCCGGGCGGGCACCGGCCGACGCGGTGTTCCACTTCGGCGATGTCGAGGTCGACCAGGCGGCGCGCCTGGTGCGCCGGCGCGGCGCCGAGGTGCACCTGACGCCGATCGAGTACCGGCTGCTCGGCGTGCTGATCGCCAACGCCGGCCGGGTGCTGACGCACCCGTACCTGCTGCGCGAGGTGTGGGGGCCGGGGCATGCGCAGAGCACGCACTACCTGCGCGTCTACATGGGCAACCTGCGGCAGAAGCTCGAGGCCGACTCGGCGCAGCCGCGCCACATCCTCACCGAGACCGGGGTCGGCTACCGGCTGCTGGTGGAGTGAGCGTGCGCGCCAGGCCGAAGCGCCCTGGGTGACATCCCGCCCTGGGTGACATCCATCACCCAGGCCCCTTCGCAGCCATCGCGCGACACGCTTTTCCGGCGATCGAGCGGGCGTGCCTTGAGAACAATTCACTCTCATCGCAACCCCACGGATCACGCACCATGCATGTCGCCCGTCCCTCCGCCGACCTGTCGGCCCGCTCCCTCCCGAAGCCTGCCGCCACGCCGCCCGCGGGTGCCACCGGTGGATTCGGTTCCAGCCTGAAGCCGGCAGCCACTCCGGCGGCAGATGCTGCCGAGGCTGCGCCGGCCGCAGCCGCCTCGGTGCCGCCGAAGCCCGACCTGGCGAGCTCGCTCTCGACGGTGTCGCTCGCCGCCGCCACCACGCCGCGTCAGACCGCCTGAGATGGCGCACGCAGCTTCGATCGGCGCGGGCGCTTCCACGGCGCACGCGGCCCCGGCCGCGTCGTCGGCCCGCGCACCGACGGCACCGGCAGCCGCCGGCGCCAGCACCGGCAGCACCAGCGTCTCGCTCAGCCATGAAGGCCAGGCGCGGGTCGACAACGATGCGGGAGGCTCGCCCGACGCGCTCGACGCCGCGCAGGTGGTCGCCCACCTCGCGCTCGCGGCGCTCGGCGAGCCCGACGGGCTGGTCGGCGACGCGGTGCAGGTGGCGGCTGGCTATGCGGCGCAGGCCGGGCTCGAGCTGGCCGGCCGCATCGACGAGATCGTCTGAGGCCGCGATGCACATCCGCCTTGCCGCGCTGGCGGCTGCCTGCCTGGCCCTGAGCGCCTGTTCGATCCTGAGCCCGGTGCCCACCTGGGAGCTGGTGAAGGCCACCGGCAGCGCCACCTCGCTCGCGATCGGCCGCTCGCCGTCGCATGCGATCAACACCGTCCACTACGGCGATGCGCCGGTAAAGCGGCTGTGCATCGAGTTCAACCGCAACGCGCCGTTGCCCGACCTGGTGCCGGCGCTGCAGGCCGAGTTGCGCGGCATCGGCGTCGCGAGCCGCGTCTACGAGGCCGGTGCCGGTGCGGACGACTGCGAGGTCTGGCTGCGCTACGCGGCGACGGTGGACTGGGAGACGCCGCCGTTCGGCGAAGTGGCCCGGCCCTACCTGAGCGCGGCCTCGATGAGCCTGCAGCGATCGGGTGGCGCGCTGCTCGCGAGCAGCGGCTACAGCGTCGACGACGCCGGCTTCGGCGCCAGCAAGTGGGCCACGACAAGAACCAAGCTCGCACCGGTGGTGCGGGCACTCATCCAAGGATTCGAATGAAACCCCCGAAGTACGCGGTACGTGGTGCGGCAGCGACGTGTGTGCTGGCGCTGGGTGCCTGTGCGAGCCCGCCGCCGAGCCTGGTGCCAGGCCCGGTGAGCGCCGCGCCGCCGCTGGCGCCGATGTTCATCGAGCGCCGCAGCAACGGCGCCATCTACCAGCCGCAGCTCGAATCGACCGCGCTGTTCTCGGGCGAGCGCCGGCCGCAGGCGGTGGGCGACACGATGAAGGTCGACATCTCCGAGAGCCTGAAGGCCTCGCAGAAGCGCGCCACCGACACCAGCCGCGACAACAAGCAGGCGGTCAAGGGACCGGGGAATGGTGCGAAGGACGGCGGGCTGTTCGACAAGATCCTGAACGTCGACGCGAGCGCCGGCAGCAGCGATTCGTTCAAGGGCACCGGCAGCACCGAGGTGGCGACCGAGTTCACCGCCCAGCTGACGGTCTCGGTGATCAACGTGCTGCCCAACGGGCACCTGGTGGTGGCCGGCGAGCGGCGCATCGGCGTCAACGGCGGCGCGAGCGCGCTGCGCTTCTCCGGTGTCGTGAACCCGCAGGACATCCGGCTGGGCAACGTCGTCAACTCGCGCGACGTGGCCAATGCCTCGCTGGAAAGCGCCGGCAGCGGCGATGTGTCGGAAGCGGCCTCGCGCAGCTGGCTGCAGCGGGTGATGGCCAAGACGCTGGCGGTGTGGTGATGCAGCAGCACTGGATCGACGAGGCGGTGGAGCAGGTGTTCCGGCGCGGCCAGGCCATCGTGCGGGTCGGCGGCGAGCTGCACGACTGGATGGCGATCCGCCAGGGCGCGGTCAGCCTGCACATCCGCGTGGCCGCGGGCACCGAGGTGGGCGTGGCGGTGCTGTGGGGCGGCGACGTGATCGGCTGGGGCTCGCCGCTCGGGCAGGAGCGCGCGCTGTATGACGTGACGGCGCTGATCGATGTCGTGGCCGTCAAGGTGCCGGCATCGACGGTGCGGGCGGCACGCGATGCCGGCCGCAGTGGCGATGGCGGGCCGGGCGACGACATCGGCCGGCTGCATTCGGCAACGGCGCTGCGCATGCAGGAGCAACTGGCGCTGCGGCTCGCGGGCGGCGGTTTCCAGCGGCTGGTGAACGTGCTCGCGACCTTCGCGGCGGCGTTCGCGACGACGCAGTCGGGCGCGCGCGGGCCGCACATCGCGCTGCCGGTGTCGCAGGCCTTCATGGGGCAGCTGGCCGGCCTGTCGCGGCGGCAGACCTGGATCTACCTGGGCCAGCTGGCCGACGCGGGCTGGGTGCGCACCGAACGCTCGCAGGTGATGCTGGAGGTGCCGGCGGCCTGGCTGCAGCTGCCGGCCTACGTCGAGCGCGAGGGGCTGGAGTGCATCGCGACGGCCGGCGAGTGCAGCGCCACGCTCGGGCTGCTGTGCCTGGCGGCGGCGTCGGGGCGGCCGGGCGCAGGCGTGGTGTCGACGCGCTGAGCTCGGGTCCTTTCTTGCGTCCTTTCTTGCGTCACTTTGCGGCCTCGATCGCCGCCACCGTGATCGCCCCGTCCACCCGCTCGGCGCGGAACCGCAGCTTGTCGCCCTCGCGCAGGGTGTCCAGCATCTTCGGGTCGGCCAGCCGGCCGAGCATGCCGGCCTCGAAGTGCCCGGGCTGCAGGCAGGCGAAGCGGAACTCGCCGGGCTGCGTGAACTGCCAGACGATCTGGCCGTCGGCGCCCGGCTTCACATGCGCCATGTTCGGGCTGGCATGTTCCATCTCCGGAAACTTCTGCATCAGCGCCGCATGCGCCTGCAGCTCCGCCGGCGTGCCGAGCACCATCTCGTGCAGCTCCATGGTCGGTGCCGCGCTGGGCATCGGGGTCATCGAGCAGAACGCGATGCAGAGGTTGCAGCCGGTGTCGTGGGAGGACGGCGTGGAGGTGGGCTCCGCCTGCGCGTGATGCGAAGCGTGGGAATGTCAAGCGGGGTGGCAAAGGCCTGTCTGGTGCGGCGCTGCTGGCGGGCTCATTGCACGTGATGGCCGCGAACGCAACAAAACGTGTCCGGCATCGAGCACCGCACTGTGGCGCGCAGTTGACAGTTGCCCACCTCTGCGCCACCGAGGCCCGCTTCCGAAAATCGTGACTTCTTGCCGTCGAATTCGCAGATCCGTCAACCGGAGTCGTGACATCGATCACTAGACTTGTACGACAAGTGGAAGCTTCCACACCTACAAGGGAATTCGAATGCACGCATGGAAGAGTCTGCTGGCGCTCGTCGCCAGCGTGGTGGCGCTTGCGCCGGCCCAAGGCCAGATCCGCATCGGCCAGACCGCCGGCTTCACCGGCCCGGTCGCAGCCGGTGTGCGCGACATGACGGCCGGCGCCGCCCTCTACTTCGACACGATCAATGCCCGTGGCGGCATCGACGGCCAGCGCCTCGAGCTGGTGTCGCTCGACGACCAGTTCCAGCCGCCGCTCGCCGCGAAGAACGCGAAGACGCTGGCGGCCGATCCGAAGGTGGTTGCGCTGTTCCTCAGCCGCGGCACGCCGCAGACCCAGGCGATGCTGCCGGTGCTGGAGCAGTCGAAGATCGCGCTGGTCGCGCCGCTCACCGGCGCCGCGGTGCTGCGCAAGCCGGTGCAGCCCTATGTGTTCAACGTGCGCGCGTCGTCGTCGCGCGAGGCMCAGCGTGCGATCGAGCACCTGATGGGGGTGGGTGTGAACCGCATCGCCGTCGTGGTCCCGGAGGACTCGTCGGGGCTCGACGCGATGGCCGGGGCCCGCGCCGGCTTTGAGGCCGGTCACATCACGCCGGTGTTCGCCGGCCAGTTCAACCAGCAGAAGCCCGAGTTCGGACCGACGGTCGAGGCCCTGCAGAAGGCACAGCCGCAGGCGATCCTGTTCGTCGGCTCGGCGCAGGCCGTGGCCGGCGGCACCGCGCAGATCCGCGCGGCGGGCCTGCAGGCGCAGATCGTCACGCTGTCGAACAACGCCTCGAAGGGCTTCATCGACCTGATGAAGTCCAACGCGCACGGCACGATCATCGCGCAGGTGTTTCCGAACGAGCGGGCGATCTCGTCGCCGCTGATCAAGGAGGTGCTGGAGTTCGCGAAGGCGGCGCACGTCGAGGACATCACGCCGGCGCTCGTCGAGGGCTTCGCCGACGCGAAGGTGCTGGTCGAGGCGATCCGCCGCGCCGGCCGCGCGCCGAACCGCAACTCGGTGCTGGCCGCGCTCAACGGCATGTCGGCCTACGACCTCGGCGGCCTGCGCATCAACTACAGCCCGAGCGACCACACCGGGCTCGATTTCGTCGATCTGTCGATCGTCGATGCGAGCGGGCGGCTGCGCCGCTGACGCAGCCGGCTCAGCGTCGCAGGATCATCTCGTTGTCGTACGGGACGAAGCCGAGCGCGCGGTAGATCGGCGCACCGTCACTCGACGCAGCCAGGTTGAACACGCGGATGCCTCGCGCATCGCACGAGTCCATCACCCGGTCGAGCAAGGCGCGGGCAAGGCCCTGGCGGCGATGCGCCGCCTCGGTGAATACGTTGACGATGCGCGCCCGGGTGCCGCCGGGCTCGCCGCGTATCGGCCCCCAATCGAGCAACACGGCGCCGGCCCCGGCGATCGGCTGGCCGGCCAGCTCGGCGACGAAGCCGACGTAGGTGCCGCGCTCGATACGCGGCCCGATCCAGTCGGCATAGGCGTCGATGTCGGATTGCGGCTCGCCACGGTAGTAGCGGTGCGCGGCGATCGTCGGTGCGTCACCGACGCGGGCTTCACGGAGGGTCCAGGGCTCGTCGGATGCCGTCATGGCGTTCTTGGTTTCGGCGGGGCAGGGCGTCCGGCGATTGGACCATGGCACCCCATCAGCGCCCGCGCCCCCTGCATCATTCTTCGTCGACGTCGTCCTGTGCCGCCGGGCGGACGACCTTGATGCGGTCGACCTCGAACGCGACGAGGCCTCCATCTCCTGATCCATCCACCATGCCGAATCCGTACTTCTGGAGGTCGAACCGCTTCACGAGGATGCGCTTGGGCAGCTGGCTGCCGTGGAGCGCTCGGGTGTTGCCGGGGCCGCTGTAGAGCTCGAATCCGAAGGATCCCTGCTCGAACCGCGTGCCGTCCAAGGTCATCCCCTCTCCGATGACACTGATCGTGTCTTCGACATTGCTGTTGGAGTTGTTCGAGATGAAGATCTTGACGGTTTCGGATTCGAAGGTGTGGCCGTTGACGTGCATGCGCATGGACTGGGGAATTCCGTCGTACGTGGCACTGCTGGTTTCGCTGGGCTTCGGGGGGGGATCGATGTAGATGGAATCGGTGTCATAGGCAAACGTTCCAGTCACCTTCGCGCCGGTCAGTGCGAGGGGCAGGCTCTGGGTCACGGTACCGGTGAACTTGAACGTGATGACCTCGGCGTGCGCGGCCGCTGCGAGGGACAGGACCGCCAGTGCGGCGAGTTTTGCTTTCAAAGTCATTGAGACTCCTCCTTGATCGGAGGGCCAGCTTAGGGCCGGTGCCAGGGTTCTGAAACCCTCTCAAGGGGGATGGAGGAAGGCGGGCCCGCCTTGCTCTGCGCTGGTCCCGCCGACAGGAATCGAACCTGTATTTGCCGCTTAGGAGGCGGCCGTTCTATCCATTGAACTACGGCGAGCG
>NZ_JBFUFQ010000211.1:0-9915 GCF_056403355.1 Rhizobacter sp. P2_H3
GTTGTTGAAGTCGTGCGCGATGCCGCCGGTCAGCTGGCCGACGCTCTCCATGCGCTGCGCATGGCTCAGCTGCTCCTCGGTCTGCGCCCGCTGCAGGCTGGTGGCCAGCAGGCTCGACAGCGAATCGAGGAAGCGCAGCTCGTCGTCGCCGAAGCGGCGCGCCTCGCGGCTGCGCACCGCGAGCACGCCGACGGTGCTGCCGCGGTCGGACAGCGGCACCGCCAGCCCGCTGACCAGCCCGCGCGCCAGGTAGTCGGGCGGCACCTTGAAGCGCGTCTCGCGGGCATAGTTGGACACCACCACCGGCCGCCCCTCGGCCAGCACGAAGCCGGCCGGCGTGTCGGGACGGTTGGGCACGCGCCGCCCCTCGACCTCCTCGCCGTCCAGGCCGACGCCGGCCGCCAGCCGGAACTCGATCCGGTTCGGCTCCAGCAGCCAGACCAGGGCCATCTCGGCCTGCATGCCTTCAGCGGCGATCTGCGGCACCTGCCTGAGCAGCGCCTGCGGGTCGCGGGTGTCGACTGCCAGCCGGGCGAGCTTGGCGATGTATTCGCTGTAGCGGGCCTGCTGCAGCGCCTGCTGCACCCGCGGGTAGCCGGCAATGCCGCGGATCGCCGCGACCACGTAGGGCAGGCCGTCGTCCTGCAGCGGGCTCAGCGCGATCTCGACCATCACCTCGCTGCCATCCTTGCGGCGCGCGGTCAGCTCGAGCTGCGTGCCCATCGGCCGCGGCTTCGGGCTCATGCCGTAGGCGCCGCGGTAGGCCGCGTGGCGTGGGCGGATGCTGTCGGGCACCAGCGCATCGACCGGCAGGCCGACGATTTCCGCGAGCTCGTAACCCAGCAACGTGGCCGCCGCCGGGTTGGCCCGCACGATCAGGCCCTGCGCATCGACCAGCAGCAGCGCATCGGGGTAGGCCGAGAACAGCGAGCGGAACAGGCGCCCCTCTTCCGGCGTCGGCGGCGGCAGGTTGTGCGGCGGCATCGGGGGCTCCGGTTCAGGCGCCGACGACCGGCACCGCCAGCATGTAGCCGGCGCTGCGCACCGACTTGATCAGCTGCGGGCTCTCCGGGTCGGCTTCGAGCTTCTTGCGCAGGCGCCCCACCTGCACGTCGATCGTGCGGTCGAACGGCGCCGCCTCGCGGCCGCGCGTGCTCTCGAGCAGGAAATCGCGCGACAGCACCCGCCCCGGGTGGCGCACGAACACGCTCAGCAGGTCGAACTCGCCGCCGGTCAGCACCACCTCGACGCCAGCCCGGTTGGCCAGCCGGCGCGCAGCGAGGTCGAGCTCCCAGTCGAGGAAGCGCAGCCGCTCGGGCGGCGCCGCCGTCACGCTGGCCGCGGGCGCTGCCGGGGCGGTCGCCACGACCGCCGGGGCGGCCACGCGCCGCAGCACCGACTTGATCCGCGCGAGCAGCTCGCGCAGGTCGAACGGCTTGGTCACGTAGTCGTCGGCGCCGATCTCCAGCCCGACCACCTTGTCGACCGCGTCGCCGCGGCCGGTGATGATGATCAGCCCGCACTGGTGGTGCTCGCGCAGCCGCCGTGCGATCGCGAAGCCGTCCTCGCCGGGCAGGCCGAGGTCCAGCAGCACCAGCGACGGCGTGTCGGCGGCCATCAAGGCATCGAGCGCGCGGCCCTGGTGCACCTGCGACACCCGGAACCCCTGCCCGCCGAGGTAGTTGGCGAGCAACTGGGTGATGTCGACCTCGTCGTCGAGCACGGCGATGTGGTGCGGAACCCCCTGCGATGTCACGAAATGCCCCCCTGGTGCGCGGTCGGCGGCGGCCCCTGCGACCGCCCCGCCGCACTATACGCGGCGGATCGCGCCGCACGGCGTCAGCGGGGCGTCATCTCCTGCGGATTCGCTCGCGGCCCGTTCTGCATGGGGCGCCGCGTCGACCTGCGGCAGCCCGAGGTGCCGGCGCAGGGTTTCGTACAGCGCCGCCGGCTCGACCGGCTTCGCGACATGGCCGTCCATCCCGGCGGCCAGGCACGCGGCGCGGTCCTCGTCGAACACGTTGGCCGTCATCGCGAGGATCGGCGTGCGGTCGCCGAGCGCGCGGATGCGCCGCGTCGCCTCCAGCCCGTCCATGCCGGGCATCTGCATGTCCATCAGGATCAGCGCGAACTGCTCGCGTTGCACGCGCTCCAGCGCCTGCGCGCCGTCGCAGGCGAGCTCGGCGTCGACGCCGACCGCCCGCAGCACCTCGCACGCCACCTCCTGGTTGACCGGGTTGTCCTCCACCACCAGCACGCGCAGCCGGCCCTGCCGGGCGCGCAGCGCGGCTTCTGCGCACGGCAGCCGCGGATCGGCCCGCATGCCGTCGCCGTCGGCGTCATCGTCGCCGCGCCGGTCCGCGCCAGCCGCGGCGCCATGCGCCAGGCACGCGGTGAACCAGAACTCGCTGCCCTGCCCCGGCTCGCTGCTCACGCCGACCTCGCCGCCCATCATCGCGGCCAGGCGCTGCGTGATCGCCAGGCCCAGCCCGGTGCCGCCGAAGCGCCGCGTGGTCGAGGTGTCGGCCTGCACGAAGGCCTCGAACAGCCGCTCGAACTGGTCGGCCGCGATGCCGATGCCGGTGTCGCGCACCGCGAAGCGCAGCCGCACGCCGGCCGCATCGTCGGCCAGCCGCAGCACGCGCAGCGCGACGCTGCCGTGCGCGGTGAACTTCACTGCATTGCTCAGCAGGTTCAGCATCGCCTGCAGCAGCCGGGTCGGGTCGCCATGCAGCAGGTCGGGCACGTCGTCGTCGGCGCGCAGCGACAGCGCGAGCCCCTTGGCCAGCGCCCGCTCGGCCACCTGGCTGCGGGCGCGTGCGAGCAGCGCATGCAACGAGAAACCGGTGCGCTCCAGGTCCATGCGGCCGGCCTCGATCTTCGACAGGTCGAGGATGTCGTCGATCACCTGCAGCAGGTGCGAGGCCGCATCGCCCACCTTGCGCAGCCGCTGCGCCTGGGCGGGTTCGTGCACGTCGCGGCGCAGCAGGTGCGTGAGCCCGATGATCGCGTTCATCGGCGTGCGGATCTCGTGGCTCATGTTGGCGAGGAACGCGCTCTTCGCCCGGTTGGCCGCCTCGGCCTTGTCGCGCGAGACGACCAGCAGCCTTTCGCTCTCGAGCAGCGCCTGGTTCAGGCGCTGCAGCTGGTGCGTGCGCTCCTCGACGAGCTCCTCGAGCCGATGGCGGTGGCGGTCGAGCTCGGCCTGCGTCGCGTGCCGCTCGGTGATGTCGGTGAACGAGGTGACGACCGCGGTCAGCACGCCGCACTCGTGCATCGGCTCGGCATGCGCGAGCACCCAGCGCAGGTCGCCGCCGGGCGGCACGACGCCGATCGTCACGTCGTGGCAGGGCTGGCCGCTGCGCAGGCAGCGCAGCATCGGCATCTCGGAGCGCGGCATCGCGCTGCCGTCGGGCCGCACGGTGCGCCACTGCGCGAACGCGCCGGGCCGCTGCAGTTCGGCCGCGCCCATCCCGAAGAAGCGCTGGGCCTGCGGCGAGCAGGCCTGCACGCGGCCGCGGGCATCGACGATCAGGATGCCTTCGTCGAGTGCGCAGACCATCGAGCGGTACTGCACCTCGCTGCGCCGCAGCGCGTCCTCGGCGAGGCGGCGCTGCGTCACGTCGGCATGCACGACCACCGCACCGCCGCGGCCGGTGCGCAGCGGCGTGACGTCCATGTGGAACCAGCGCGGGCTGCCGCCGGCATCGCAGGCGTACTCGTGCGAGAACACGTCACGCCAGCCGGCCAGCACCCCGGCGATGCCGTCGGCCACGCGGATCGCATCGCTGTCGACCCCGTCGTCGGCACCGGCGCGGCCGACCGCCCGGCACAGCCCGAGGTAGTCGACGCCGATCCCGGCCTGCGCCGCCAGCGCCTCGTCCATGCCCTGCGCCTGCGCGAAGCGGCGCCAGGCGGCATTGACGCCGACGATCACGCCGCGGTGGTCCAGCACCGCCATGTGGTCGAGCACCGAATCCTCCACCGCCTGCACCAGCTGGTGCGCGTCGCGCAGCGCGCGCTCGGCGCGGCGCCGCTCGGTGATGTCGCGCGAGATGCCGAACACGCCCGTGACGCGCCCCGATTCGTCGTGCAGCGGCCCCTTGGTCGCCAGGTAGCTGATGCTGCCGTCGCGCGTGCTGAGCTCCTCGTCGAAGGTGCGCACGCGGTTCTCGTGCATCACGACGAGGTCGTTCGCGCGCACCAGCATCGCCTGCTCGGGCGGGAACAGCGCGGGGTCGTCTTGCCCGATCATCTGGGCCGCGCTGCGGCCGAGCACGCGGCAGGCCTCGCGGTTGACGACCAGGTAGCGGCCGTCCCGGTCCTTGGCGAAGATCGCGTCGCTCGATCCGTCGACGATCGCCTCCATCAGCGCGAGCGCCTGCACGCGGGCCTCCAGGGCCGCGTTCGCAGCCCGCAGCCGGCGCAGCGTGCGGCGCTCGACGGCCAGCAGGCACAGGCTCGCCACCGCGAGCGCGCAGCCCAGCGCGGTCAAGGTCGCGGCGAACAGCGGCGTCATCTGCATCAGGCCTCGACCGATTCCCACGGCCGCGCCTCGTGCACCGGCTCCGCTTCGTCCGGATGGCACTGCGCGATCGTGCAGAACGCGTCGAAGCCCGCGAGGAACGCGTCGAGCAGGTCCGGATCGAAATGCCGGCCGCGCTGCCCGGCCATGATGCGCCGCACCTCGCCGAAGTCGAGCGCCGCCTTGTAGACGCGGCGCGAGATCAGCGCATCGAACACGTCGGCCACGGCCATCAGGCGCGCCGCCAGCGGGATCGCGTCGCCGGCCAGGCCGTCCGGGTAGCCGCTGCCGTCCCAGCGCTCGTGGTGGTGCAGCGCGATCTGGTGCGCATACGCGAGGAACGGCGCCGGCGCGTGCGTGTCGGCCACCGCATGGGCAATGGCGTCGGCACCCAGGCGCGCGTGGGTCTTCATCACAACCCACTCCTCGGGCGTCAGCGGGCCCGGCTTGAGCAGCACGCTGTCGGGAATGCCGACCTTGCCGATGTCGTGCAGCGGCGCAGATTTCGCGATCAACGCGATCGCGTGCTCGTCCAGTGCATCGCGAAAGCGCGGATGGCTGCAGGCGCGGCGCGCCAGCGCCTCGACACAGGCCTGCGTGCGCAGCAGGTGGTTGCCGGTCTCGTTGTCGCGCGTCTCGGCCAGCCGTGYCAGCGCGCGCATCGCGACGTCCTGGATCCGCTCGTTCTCGCGGCGGCGCAGCAGCAGCTCGGCCTGCAGCGCCACCTTCTCGTCGCGCAGGCTGTCGCGCGCCTGCTTCAGCACGAGGTGCACACGCACGCGAGCGAGCAGAACCGCCGGGCGAAGCGGCTTCGTGATGTAGTCGACGGCCCCCTCGGCCAGGCCGCGGCGCTCGTCCTCGGTGGAGTCCATCGCGGTCGAGAAGATCACCGGGATGTCGCAGGTGCCGGGGTCGTCGCGCAGCACCTGCAGCATCTGGTGGCCATTCATCCCCGGCATCATCACGTCGAGCAGGATCAGGTCGGGCGCCGGACGCTGGCGCGCCAGTTCCAGCGCACGCACGCCGCCGGTGGCCGCGAGCACGCGGTATTCGCCCTGCAGCAGCTCGCCGAGCACCCGCAGGTTGTCGGGGTTGTCGTCGACGATCAACAAGGTCTGCTGCCGCATGCGAAGGCTCCTGCGGGCCGGAAGGCACGCCTTGCAGGCAGTCTCGGCATTCGCCGCCGCGTGCCATTTGATCGGCGTCAAGCCCCGGCAGGCCGCACCGCCGCACACGGCAACTGCGTGTGGAACCGCACGGCGCCGGCGACGGCCGCAGGCACGGCGATCCGCACCGATTGCGGTACATCAACGCAAGCGCGCGGCGCTGTCGTTACGGTCGGGGCACCACCGGCCCTCTGGAGACCCGCGATGAAGATCCTGATCGGCGTCGACGACAGCGCCTGCACCCACCACCTGTTCGAGCGCCTCGCGGCGCATCCGCAGTGGCTGGATCCGTCCCACGACTACACGGCGTTGCACGTGCTGGCACCGTTGCCCAACGGGTTGGCCGCGCTGCTCGACCGCCCCGGGATCGAGGCGCGCCAGGCCGACGCCGGCCACCGGGTGCTGGCAGGGCTGTCGAATGCGCTCGACCGGCTGCCGGGGCACCCGAAGCGCCGGTGGGCGGTCGGCGATCCCGGCACCGTGCTGGCCCGGCAGGCCGCGGAAGGCGGCTTCGACCTCGTGATGCTCGGCTCGCACGGGCACGGGGCGCTCGGGCAACTGGTGACCGGCTCGACGGTCGCCCGGCTGCTGTCGCACGCGAAGACGCCGGTGCTCGTGATGCGCTGAGCGCATCGATGCCCCCCCGACGCGCGGGGGGCACGGCGGCCGACTTGCGCGGCGTCAAGCGCCGGTGCGCACCGCGTCGCGAAGATGCGCGGCATCGTCACTACCAGGCCGCTGTCATGAGCGCGATTCTCCAGGACACCCTCGACGCGCTGGCGTCGCCCGAAGCCCGCATCGAGCAGGTGCGCCGCATCGCCCGCGAGATCGCGGGGCCGGCCGCCGCGGCGGTGGACCGCGACGGCCGCTTCCCGATCGAGGCCGTGATGGCGCTGAAGGATGCCGGGCTGCTGTCGGCCCGCGTCGCGCCGCGCCTGGGCGGCCACGGCAGCAGCATCGCCGAACTGGGTGCGATGTGCGAGGCGCTGGGGCAGCGCTGCGCGTCGGCAGCGATGGTGTTCGCGATGCACCAGGTGCAGGTGGCGTGCCTGGTGCGCCATGGGAGCACGCCGTACTTCGCGGACTGCCTCGACCGGCTGGTGCGCGAGCAGCGGCTGATCGCGTCGGTGACCAGCGAGGCCGGCGTGGGCGGCTCGGTGCGCACCAGCATCAGCCCGATCGAGCGCGACGCGTCGTCCGGCGAGTGCAGGCTGCGCAAGGAAGGCACCGTGGTGTCGTATGCCGATGCGGCGGACGATTTCCTCGTGACGGTGCGCCGCAGCGCCGAGGCCGCCGCCGGCGACCAGGCGCTGGTGCTGCTCGACAAGAGACAGTGCGGGATGGAGCGGCTGGGCACCTGGGACGCGATGGGCATGYGCGGCACCTGCAGCCCGGGCTATACCGTGAGCGCGCGGTTCGACGCGGCGCAGATCGTGCCGGCGCCGTTCGCCGAGATCAATGCGCAGACCATGGTGCCGTGGGCGCACATCCTGTGGGGCTCGGCGTGGCTGGGCATCGCGACCGATGCGGTGGCGCGGGCGCGCGCCTTCGTGCGCGACACCGGGCGGCGCCTGGGCGGCACGCCGCCGACGGCAGCGCGGCTGAGCGCGGTGTCGGCCAAGCTGCAGTTGATGCGCGTGCAGGTGCGCGACTGGGCGCACCGCTACGACGCGATGTGCGCGACAGCCGATGCCGGCGCGCAGGAGCTCGGCTCGGTGGCCTGCGCGATCCAGCTGAACCACCTGAAGCTCGCGGCCTCGGAGCTGGTGGCCGAGATCTGCACCGACGCGCTGCGCATCACCGGCACCAGCGGCTACCGCAACGATTCGCCGTACAGCATCGCGCGGCACCTGCGCGACGCGCATTCGGCGGCGCTGATGATCGGCAACGAGCGCATCCACGCGTCCAACGGCGCGCTGCACCTGGCCTACCGCGACGAGGCGCTGTAGCGGCTTGATCCGGCGCAAGGCGGTCCGCACGGACCGTTGCTATGGTGCGCGCCACCGAGACCCTCCCGCGGCACCCGATGCCCGCCTGCCCGATGACCGAGTCCACCGATCGACCTGCCCTGCCCGCCGCCTTGATGGAGGAGGCCGTGCGCGGCGGTCTCGCGCCGCTGCAGCTGGGCGGCCGCACGCTGCTGCCGATCGTGCAGGGCGGCATGGGCGTCGGCGTGTCGGCGCACCGGCTCGCGGGCACGGTGGCGGGCTTCGGTGCGATGGGCACGCTGTCGTCGGTCGACCTGCGGCGGCATCACCCGGACCTGATGGCGCTCACGCCGGACCTGCCGCCCGGCCCCGCGGCCACCGAGGCGGCCAAGCTGGCGATCAACGCGGCCAACCTGGTCGCGATCGAGCGCGAGATCCGCGCGGCGCGCGAACTCTCCGGCGGGCGCGGGTTGCTCGCGATCAACGTGATGCGCGCGGTCAGCGACTATGCGCCGTCGGTGACGCGCGCGCTCGAATGCGGCATCGATGCGGTGGTCGTCGGCGCCGGGCTGCCGCTGGACCTGCCGGAACTGGCGAGCGAGCACCCGGACACGCTGTTGATCCCGATCCTGTCTGACGCGCGCGGCGTGCAGTTGCTGGTGCGCAAATGGGAGCGCCGCAAGCGCCTGCCCGATGCGATCGTCATCGAACACCCGGGGCTGGCCGGCGGCCACCTGGGCGCGGCGCGCATCGGCGACCTGCATGACGCGAGGTTCGATTTCGAGACGGTGATCCCGCAGGTGCTGGCGTTCCTGCGCAGCGGCGGCTACGAGAAGGACATCCCGCTGATCGCGGCCGGCGGCGTGCGCAGCCATGCCGACGTGCGGCGGCTGCAGGGCCTGGGCGCGGCAGCGGTGCAGCTGGGTACGCCGTTCGCGGTGACGCATGAATGCGATGCGCACGAAGCCTTCAAGCAGGTGCTGGCGCAGGCGCGTGATGAAGACCTGGTCGAGTTCACCAGCGTGGCCGGGCTGCCGGCGCGCGCGGTGCCGACGGTCTGGCTGCGCAACTACCTGAAGGCCGAGCCGCGCCTGCAGAAGACGGCGCACGTGAAGCCGCGCTGCACGTTGGATTTCGACTGCCTCGCGCAATGCGGCCTGCGCGACGGCCTGCCGGGCTGGGGGCAGTTCTGCATCGACACGCAGCTCGCGGCGGCGCTGCGCGGGGATGTGAAGAAGGGGCTGTTCTTCCGCGGGGTGGGCAAGCTGCCGTTCGGGGAGCAGATCCGCGGGGTGGGTGAGTTGTTGCGGTACATGGTGACTGCGGTGGGCTGACTCCATTGTTTCTGCAGACTGTTCCGCGTCTGTCTCTGCATGGGCACGTGGAGATACGCAGATTTGCGATCGGCGTCATCGTGAACCTCTGGCATGTTGCAAGCCACCGACGGCGTCGCATGTGATGCTTGCCAACGATCAAGCTCGGCGCTTCAATGCGCGCAGTACGCCGACCAGGCAGTCCCCTTGAGAGGGTGTGGCGGCGCGAATCGATCAACCGCCTACTGAAACTCGACGATGAACACGACGACCCATGCAGGGGTCTTTGCTGTTGCGACTTGCCTGCTTTTGCCTGCCGTCCCATGCCACGCTGATATTCCGCCTCCGCCGGTGTCACCAACGCCAGTCCGTGCCTACGAGTACGACGCCGAAGGAAACGTCACCAAGATCACCCGCGATCCGAACGGCCTGAACATCCAGACGCGGGTGGGCTACGACCCGCAGTACCGCGTGAAGGAATTGACCGACCCGAGGAACGGCAAGACCGCGATCGAGTACGACGGAGGCGGCAGGCCGACGAAGGTGACCGACCCGCGCAACCTGGTCACGCAGTACCCGCGCAATGGCTTCGGCGATGCGACGCAGCTGATCAGCCCGGACACCGGCATCACCAACATCACCTACGACGCGGCACGCCGGCTGAAGACCCGCACCGACAGCCGTGGCGTCACCGAAACCTACACCTACGATCTCGAAGGACGACTCACCAGCGTCGTCTACAGCCAGAGCGGCCAAGCGAGCCAGACCACCACCTGGAGCTGGGACCTCACCGGCCCGGACTACACCTACAGCATCGGCCGGCTCAGCCGCGYCGATCACCCGAACGGCTTCGCCCGTTTCAGGTACGACCCGCGGGGCCGGATCACCGAAGCCGTGCAATCGGTGAACGCCAAGGCTGGTGCGAACATCGTGCCGATCCAAACGACGGTGAAGTACGCCTACTCGCACGGCGACCTGATGAC